>CAYMVB010000038.1:0-10520 GCA_964393665.1 uncultured Desulfobacteraceae bacterium
TGGCGCAGGGCTAGATCCAGATAAGGCAACCTTCGAGGATGCGTTTATTAAATTGGTCTCGGAGAGGGCAGGTAAGTGAAGCAGTATATGAATACTTATAATAATAAATTGCGATAAAAGGTGAGTAATACGTGATGATGGGTGCCTTTCATGACCATAATAATTGTAAGCTTGGCTTTGTTAAGCGCGATTTTAAAGATCCTCTCCACGAACATGTATCATATAAACAGTTAATTTAAGCACCATAAATCAGTATCAGGGGTAATACGTGAGAGTTGTCAATATCAAGGCTTTTGCGAGAAAGGAATTTTATCATTTGATAAGGGATTTCCGTAGCCTTTATCTATCCTTTGTTACTCCTCTCGTATTAATTTTGCTTTTTGGGTATGCCTTGAACCTGGATGTAGATAATATTAAAACCGTTCTCGTTGACTATGATAAGACATATTTGACAAGAGATTTTACCCAAAAATTGGGCGCATCATCCTATTTCAATATTATTGGCAGCCTCTCAAATACAAAAGAGGTCACCGAATTTATCGATAAAGGCCTGGCAACAATGGCTGTGATTATTCCTCCTGATTGGACAAACAACCTGAATGCTGAAAGAAAAGCCCCTGTGCAGGTATTGATAGACGGCAGTGACCCAAATTTTGCAAGCCTATCGAGGGGCTATGTAACTTCATTTATAAATAACTACAATAAAGAAAGATTACTTACTTATTTAAATAAAAAAGGCGAGAAGAGAATAAAGACACCGGTTGAGGGATTGATTAGGGTATGGTTTAATGAAGATCTTGAAAGCAAAAATTTTATAATACCTGGAATAATTGCCCTTATTGTTATGATTTCAGGGGCTATGATGACATCCCTGGTTATTGCCAGGGAATATGAAAGCGGCACTATGGAGACTATCATGTCTCTGCCTGTTACGGCTAGTGAATTTTTATATGGTAAGTCTATCCCATATTTTTTTATAGGGATGACTGATGTGCTCATAGCTGTTTTCATGGGGCAGGCACTCTTTGGGGTTATTATTAAGTCCAGTTTTTGGCTGTTGTTACTTTCATCTTCTGTCTATCTTTTGGTTGCTTTGAGTTTGGGACTTTTGATTTCCATAACGACAAAGTCTCAGCTCGTCGCAAATATTGCGGCTATTCTTGTTACATATCTTCCATCGTTGCTCCTCTCAGATTTTGTTTTCCCAATTGCACATATGCCAAAGGTCCTTCAGGCAATCACTTATTTAGTACCTGCTCGATATTTTATAGATATTTTGAACGGCCTTTATCTGCGCGGTCTTGGATTTAATGGCCTATGGTTTAATTACTTAATTTTAACTCTCATGGTTTTGCTTTTGACATCGCTTAATTTGTTTACCCTTAAGAGGGAAGGTCTGTAATATGAAATGGATAAGGGTAAGAGAGCTCGTTCGTAAAGAATTTATTCAGCTTTTCAGGGACAAAAAAATTAGGCCTATACTAATTATCGTGCCTTTAGTCCAACTCCTGATATTTGGTTATGTTGTAAGCACAGATATCCAAAATATAACGGTTGGCATTCTAGATCAATCTCATACAAGGGAAAGCCGCATGCTTATTGACGGCTTTAATGCTAATAGAACTTTTCGTGTTATTCATTTAGCGAAAGACACCAAGGATTTGGAGCGAGCATTACTTAAGCGAGGGGTTGATATAATTATCAAGATACCCCCTGATTTTAATGAACATATGAGAAAAGGAGATACAGCTCGGGTGCAGATAATTGCAGATGGGAGTATGAGTAATATGACCGCTGTTAGAATAGCCTATGCCTCCTCTGTGCTGGAAGGACTAAACAAATCCTTACTAAAGAAGTTGTACAAGAAGGACATACACTATGGACAAGTCGATGCAAGGATAAGAACCTGGTACAATCCAAACCTTTACAGCCATAATTATTTTGTTCCCGGGATAATCGCTTTTTTGATAATGATCCTTATACTTCTTTTCACTTCTATATCAATTGTAAGGGAACGGGAGATTGGTACAATGGAACAGTTGATCGTCACTCCTGTAAGGCCTTTTGAGTTTATCATGGGAAAAACTATTCCCTATATTGTTATTTCTCTTGCCCAGATGGCCATAGTGACAATATTCGGTATTTTTTGGTTTGATATCCCCTTTGCGGGAAGTGCCCTGCTCCTTTTTTTTGCTGCATGTATTTTTCTTTTATCTACCCTTGGCATTGGTCTTTTTATATCTACTATTTCTCATACACAGCAGCAGGCAATGATGACGACATTTTTTTTCATTCTGCCATTTTTTATGCTGAGTGGGTTTGTGTTTCCTGTAGCAAATATGCCTGAAATTATTCAATTTCTAACATATTTGAACCCTCTCATGTATTTTCTGATAATTATCAGAGGCATATTTCTAAAAGGGGTCGGACTCTTGATTCTTTGGCCTCAATTCCTCGCACTGATGATTATTGGCTTGATTGTTTTTTTTACTGCGGTTAAAAGGGTTAACAAACGATTGGATTAATAGTAACCTCTAAGTAATGCATAGGATTAGAGTCAATCATTTCTAAAAGGTAAGGTGGGATTTATGAAATGTACAATGGGTATTGATATTGGTTCGGCATTTTCAAAAGGTCTTATTATGTGCGATAGGAAAACAGCAGGCGCTTACATGACAACGTCAGGTGGGAATTACAGACTTACTGCAAGCAAGGTCAAGGAGCAGTTATGTTCTAAATGTGGTCTCTCTGAAAATGATATTTCTTATATCATTGCTACAGGCTATGGCTCAAAGAACGTTGATTTCGCGGACGATTCTTTGACGGATATATCATGTCACAGCAGGGGTGTCTTTTATCTTTTTCCAGCGGCAAAAACAATAGTCGATATCGGAGACCTTTTTAGCAAGGCCTTTAGGATTAGTGAAACGGGTAACCCTGTTAATTTTTTGTTAAGCGGTAAATGCGCTGGAGGCAGTGCCAGAATTTTGCAGAAAATTGCAAGCGTTTTACAGGTAGAGATTGATGATATTGGGGAATTATCATTGCGGTCAAAGAAAAGAATAGATTTTCATACTGGCTGTGCTGTTTTTGCTGAAACAGAGGCAATATCAAGGGTGGCTGAAGGCACAACAACGGAAGATCTGCTTGCTGGAATTCATAGGGCTCTGGCATCCCAGATAAATAGCCTGGCAGACCGGGTAGGTATTGAAAGGGATTATGCCCTTGTTGGAGGAGGAGCAAAGGATATAGGGCTCGTTAAGGCAGTCGAGGAAATAGTGGGTTTCAATGTTGTGGTGCCACCGGAGCCTCAAATGACAGCCGCCCTTGGGGCGGCTGTCATAGGCATTGAAAGAGTATTGCTTTAGACAGTTACCTTAAAGACTATTGAGGCTGCTGTATCTCCCGCAGCGCAGCCTGCCCAAAGTCCGTAGCCGCCTCCAAGCATCACTACTTCTTCTATTAGCTCTATAATGAGTCTTCCTGCAGTTGGTCCTTGGGGATGTCCATAAATCATTGAGTTTCCATAATTATTCATTTTAAAGACATCATTTCCCATCTTTTTGGACATATAGATATCATTGATTGCAAAAGGCTGATGGGTCTTAATAGCCTTCATGTCTCCAATTTTTAATCCTGCATTATTTAATGCCATCTCAGCGGCAGGTACAGGGGCTGCTGCCATGTACCCCTTTTGCGCCCTGGAAAAACCGTAGGAAATGACTTGAATGGTGACATTCGGGTCAAGGCTGAGTTCCGCTGCCCTTTCTTTTGTGGTTACAATAATGCCACAATTTCCATCTGCTGGGAATGTCTGGGCGCCGAAGGTATGCACTCCATCTGGTTCCACCGGCCTCAGCCTGGCTAGGCCTTCCGCTGTGGTTGGGGTAACGCCCTCATCTTGCTCAACAAATGCCGTCTTCTTTTTCGAGATTTTAACCTCAGGTGCAAACATATATCTTTTCTGAAAGGCCCTGTCATTTGCTAATGCATCTTGATATTGCTCATACCTTCTGAGGGTTACTGCATCACACTCCTCCCTTGTAGCCCCTATTTCTTTAGCTACATTTTCTGCAGTTTGGATCATTTTTTTACCTGCCCAGGGGTCTCTATTAAAATTATCCATCATCCAGTTCTCTGATTCTACCTCGCCTCCCGGGCCTAAAGGCTGGGGCCAAATCGTGTGAGGGCCGTTTGAGCATCTATCTGCCATGAGGGCAAAGGCAGTATTGTAGGTTCCTACCTCGATGTTTGCTGCGGCGAGATGCACGCATGTAGCGGAGGTAGTGCAAGCCTGATTGACCATAAGGGCGGGCAGGTCTTTAGCACCGTTTACCAACATTGCCGCTGCCCATGTGTGACTATAAAAGAGATGATGTTGGGCAATAGTTATCCCAAAATACATATAGTCAAAGATGGTAGGATCAATATTTTTTTCTGTAATCCACCTGTTTGCAGTTGTAGCTCCTAATTTGATAGAGTTTTCATTGGCCATGGTTCCCTGCCAGCGACTAAACGGGGTTGAATAATACCCCCTGTATGGTATGAAAGCTTTTGTCAACATATTTATTCCTCCTTATTGATTAACCGTGTATATTCGATTTTAGTTATTGAGAATCACTCCATTTTCCGTATTTTTCTCTTAGTACCCTATGCAGAATTTTTCCTGTACCTGTCCTTGGCATATCTTCTTCCTTTATAAAATCAATGGATTTTGGCCTCTTAAATCCAGCAATCTTTCCCTTAGAAAAATCCATTATTTCCTTTGCTAGTTCATCGGTTGGTTCATATTTGCCATGCAGTATAACAATTGCCTTTACTGCCTCTCCCCATTTTTTATCAGGAATTCCTATAACCGCAATATCTTTAATAGCAGGGTGTGAGCCAACTACACCCTCAATTTCAGACGGGTATACATTTTCTCCACCGGTTATTATCATATTTGCCTTTCTGTCAACCAGCGTGTAGAATCCATCTTTGTCCCTTATTGCCATGTCACCCGCAGAAGACCATTCACCCTCGAAGGCCTCCTTTGTTTTTTCCGGCTCCTTCCAGTATTCCTTAAAAATCATAGGGGTTCTGTAGTACAGTTCACCTACCTCTCCGTCAGGTACAGGTTTTCTGTCTTCATCAAGTAACTTGATTCTATCTATACCAAAAATTTCTTTTCCTATTGAGCCAAGCTTTTCAAATTGGTTTTCCGGCCTTAAAAGAGTGACCAGGCCGCCTTCCGTGGTTCCGTATGCCTCCCAGAGCTCAGCATTTTTGAAATAGTCCATTATAGCAGCCTTCAGGTCTTTTCTAGCTGGCGCGGAGGATATTAGTAACTGTCTTATGGAGGACACATTAATGCTATTTTTTATTGTATCTTCAAGGGATAGCATCATGATATAGTGAGTGGGAACAAGGGAGGTAAAGGTGATCTTATATTCATCTATAGTTCTAAGCAGATCTTCCGGGTCAAAACTTACCATGTTGTAAACAAATACAGGTGCAGTCACAACCGTATATGGAAAAGAATAGAATATAGAATTTACATGGCACATAGGCATGACCAGCATTACCTTGTCAGTTGGCCTGAGGCCCATATTCGCGATATCAAGCATATACTGGGCATGGTAACTTTCGTGAGTTTTAACGACACCTTTGGGTCTTCCGGTTGTGCCGGAGGTATACATAAATGTCCATATGTCATCTCCATCAACCATTATATCGGGTTCCTCAGGTGATGATTTCGAGAGCCATTCTTCATACGCTATATATCCTTCCGGAACAGGATCGGCCCCTAAATAAATATAGTTATTTTTCGGTACGGGCAGCTTGTCTTTTATAGAATTAATCATATCTACAAATGGCTGCTCAACAATCATTCCCTTGCATTCTGCGTGATTTACAATATACTCAATATCTGGGGGTGCCAGGCGGAACATAAGAGGCACGACTATCTGACCTCCCTTTGCGCAACCGGCGTATATGTCCATCCATTCTCCTCGATTGTAGGCAAGTACGGCAAATCTATCCTTATATCCTACTCCCATGGAGCTTAGACCATTGGCAAGCCTGCACGACCTATCATTCCAATCTTTAAAGGTATGCTCTCTGTTTTTATCCTGCCACCCTAATTTATCAGGGTAATTAATTGCGTTCATTTTAACAACAGTTCCTGCATGCATCCATTTGCTTGTTGTCATTGAAAAACCTCCCTTTTAACTAATTCTTTGCATGGTTAAAAATTTATATGTTTGTCATCAAAGGCCAGGGGATTTTAGAATCACTACATATGATCACGTATTATTCTAAGGCCCCGACCACAATTTCAGTAATATCCATTATTTTCATTTTGGGTCGTTGCTCTTTTGGGATGGCCTTGAGGCCTTTTCTAAGATTATCTTTGCAGGCGGAGCAGCCGGAAACAATAATCTCTGCATCAATATCTATGGCATCCTTAACCCTTACTGAGGCCATTTGAACTGCTATTTCTGGATCGCTGGCCATAACACCACCTCCACCCCCGCAACATCTGGCATAAAGCTTGTTTTTTTCCATCTCTGCAAATTCTAATCCGGGTATTTGCTGAAGGATATCCCTTGGCTCATCAAATATCTTGAAGGTTCTCCCTAAATCACAAGGGTCGTGGTACGTTACCCTCTTGCCCAAATCCCCCTTAAGTTTTATCTTCCCATCCCTTATCAGCTTGTCCAGGTAGTGTACCGAATGATAGAGCTGGACACCCATATCCCCTATCTCCGGGTAAAGATTTCTAAAGGTTTTATAACAGCCGGCACAGGGGGTTATAAGCTCTCGGGCACCTGTTGCCTTAATTGTATCAATGAGCTTTTCAGCATTCGCCTTAAATTCTTCCTTTGCCCCCATAAGATATAACGGGAAACCGCAACAGTTTTCTCCTGTACCGAGGGTTGTATAATCAATGCCGGCCGTTTCCACGGCCTTTATTAGGCTGGGGACCATTTTCATATCCAAATAACTTGGTACGCACCCCATAAATAAAAGGGTCTCTGCCTTAGGTTTGAGTTCGCCTTTTTGGATCCTTTTTTTAAGGTGAGGGGGATAAATATCAATTCTTTCCTCTCTCGTGCTTGCGTAAATATTTCCTGTATTTACTATATTATCTTTAACTGCGATTACTGGTTCCGGGGTGAAGTCTGCCTTATATAGCTTGTCACGAACACCTTCAACGATTTCATCTACCCTGACCTGGGCTGGACAGAAATAGGTACAGGCCTGGCACGTGGTACAACTGTAAAAAGATTCAGCCAGCTCAATCGAAGGCTCTACGGTGCCGTTCATTAAGTTAAAAGCAAGTATATTTCTTCCCCTGGCATTTCTTGATTCTCTTTGTGTTATATTAAAGGTAGGGCATCCGAGACGGCAAAAACCACAATGAATACATGCTATTATCTCATTATCAATATCTACCCCAAATGAATTTACCCCTTCAGGGTGGTCAATAAGCGGTTGAAACGCAAAGTAATCATATATATCATGTTTCTTTTTCTCTAACCCTAATTTACCCGGGTTGAGGATATTATTAGGGTCCAGTGCATTTTTGATTGTACGCATTACATCAAGTGCCGGGCCTAATTGTTTTTCTATATAGGGCGCCCTGGCCAGTCCAGTTCCGTGTTCAGCAGTAACCGTGCCACCCATCTCGAGCGCTAATTCTGCGAGTTCATCCGCCGCTGGTCGTAATCTTTCCCACTCATCCCTGCTTCTCATGTCCGTTACAAAGGTGGTGTGTACATTGCCATCCCCAATGTGGCCGAAGGTAGTAATGAGTAAATTATATTTATCTGAGATTTCCTGGGCCCTTTTAATAACCTCCGGTATCTTTGTTGGCGGTATTCCAAGGTCCTCTGATATTGCAACAAGCCTGTTGCCTGGCTTTATCCTTGATAAGGTTGGCACGAGCTTGCCTCTTGCCTCCATGATCTCTCCGGCCCTGGCAGGGTCATCACTCCACGTATATTCCTGGACATCATGTTTTTTGCAAATCTCACCAATCCTTTCCATATTTTTGACTACTGACTCTTTATCACCGTCTACCTCTATTATCAGCATTGCCTCTATCTTGCTTATATCTTTGTTTATTGCCTCTTCTACTACTTTGAGGGCATATTTATCCATTACCTCGCAGGCGGTCAGCTGAATACCAGAGCCAATGATATCAGTCACAGCCTTTCCGGCTGCAAAGACATCGTGAAAAATAGCTAAGGCAAGGGCATTGTATTCCGGAATTACCTGTATTTTAACGGTGATCTCTGTCATGATCCCAAGGGTTCCTTCTGAACTGGTGAAGATATGGTTGAGGTCATAACCAAAGGATGATTTAGGTGTTCTAAATCCGGTTTCAATGATAGTCCCATCGGCGAGAACAACCTTGAGGGCCTTGACGTAGTCTTTGGCAGTTCCATATTTAACAGCCCTGTGTCCACTGGAATTGGTAGACATCATGCCGCCTATTGTTGCTATAGCCTCGCTTCCAGGGTTGGGGGGAAACATGAGATTTTGTTTTTTCAGGGCCATGTTAAGCTGATTGCATATAACGCCCGGTTCTACCCTCGCGTAGAAGTTTTCCTTGTTGATCTCAAGGATTTTATTCATATTATGTATGTCTAGTAATATACCCCCTTTTACCGGAAGGGATGCTCCCGTTGTTGCTGTACCAGAACCCTGAACTGTAACAGGTATTTTTTCCCGGTTTGCAAGCCGCATAATATCTGAAATTTCCTCTGTAGTGTTAGCAAAGACTACCAGGTCCGGTATACCCTCATGGACGGATAGATCTCGCGAGTAGGACATCCTCTCTGCAAGATCAGAAAAAACATTTTTTTCACCAACAATTTTTGAAATTTCTAACGCTATATTCATATATTAACTCCCTAGAATTAATTATTTAATCTAGCTATTATTTAGCTATAATGTAACTACGATATATAGTAAAGAAATCAAAAAGGTGTCAAGATAAAAGTATTATATGCTCATTGATTTCAGATTTTATCGTTTATATTTGCAAGTAACCAATCATTGTCACCTAGACCAGCAAAGCCTGGCCCAAAGGGTCAGGCTTTTTCAAGGTTTTAATCTGAGGTCTAAAAACAACATCTAATGATTATACTAAAGAATACTTTGGCCCTCCTCCTCCTTCAGGGGCAGTCCATAGAATGTTTTCGTATGGGTCTTTGATATCGCAGGTCTTGCAATGGACACAATTGGAGAAATTTAGCTTCATAGAAGGATTTCCTGTTTTTTCATCAATTTCCATTTCGTATACATTGGCTGGACAGAAACTCAGGCAAGGATTTTGATATTCCTCTCTACATTTTGTGTAGCATATATTCAGGTCAAGTATTTTGAGATGTGCCGGCTGTTGTTCCTCATGAATGGTTCCTGAATAGTAAACATCAGATTCTTTATCATAAGTAGCTTTTCCATCAAACTTGATTGTACCCTTCTGCTCATCGGTAGGTGAATCAGTGCCATAGTAATCAATGACCTTTTTCTGGTGAGCGAAATCCGCATCTGCAGATAGCCGCCCTTTAAGGATCCTGCCGCCAAGTACATATTGAAACCCTGCTTTTATAAGGCCCATCCATAGGCCTTTTTGAAAGGCCTGGTGAAAATTTCTCACCTTATAAAGTTCCTTACCGATATAGCTGTCGTATAAAGATTTTTCATATTGCTCAAGCTCGCTCAGGGAAAAGTTATCTTTTAGAAGCGCGTTAAATACTGTTTCAGCGGCAAGCATGCCTGATTTCATGGCGACATGTATTCCTTTTATCTTTTGGCTTATGAACAAACTTGCCGAGTCACCTATAATAAGGCCACCATCTACCACGAGCTTGGGTATTGAGAAATAGCCGCCTACTGGAGCGGTTTTTGCACCATATTGAACTAATTTTCCATCTTTTAGTATCTCTGACACAAAAGGATGGAGTTTAAATTTCTGAAATTCAAGATGTGGATCGAGAAAAGGGTCTTCGCCATCCAATCCCGTTAGCAAGCCTACGGAAACCATATTGTTTTTCATGCTATAGATAAATCCACCACCATAGGTGTTGCTTTTGAGGGGATAGCCCATCGTATGGACAATCTTGCCATCGTTAAAATTCCCATCTGGTATTTCCCAGACCTCTTTAACCCCTGCAACATAGGTCTGCGGGTTTTTTCCTTCATCCAGGCCAAATTTATCTATCAATGTTTTGGTGAGGCTTCCCCTCGTACCCTCTCCAAATACCGTAACCTTAGCATGAAGATCAATTCCTGGTTCAAAATTTGCCTTTTTATTTCCTTCGGGGTCAATACCCTTATCGCCAGTCCTTATTCCTATTACCTTATTATCTTCATAGAGTATCTCCGTACCTGCAAAGCCTGGAAATATATCGACGCCGCTTTCCTCAACGAGCTGGCCTAGCCATTCTGTGATTTTGGATAGTGAAACTATATAATTGCCGTGATTATTTAAGGGGGGCGGTGTGATGGGTGATTTGATACGACCTTTC
>CAYMVB010000039.1:0-7525 GCA_964393665.1 uncultured Desulfobacteraceae bacterium
GTTTCTTTAAAACCATATGCTCTGAGAAACAGATTTATTATGGCAGGCTCACTTGTTAACATATCTATGCCAACATTTCTTACTGGAATTTTGCTCATAATGTTATTTGGGGTATATCTCAAAGTTCTTCCACCATTCGGGAGAGGTGAAACAGTTATCGTAGGTTTTTGGCGGACTGGTTTTTTGACAGTGAGTGGCGTAACTCATTTGATTTTACCCGCATTTACCTTGGGAATGTATCAACTTGCCGTGCTCTTGAGATTAACCAGGGCAGGGATGAGGGAAGTTTTAACTGAAGACTACATAAAGACTGCATGGTCAAAAGGACTGTCTCCTATGAAGGTCATATTCAAGCATGCCCTTAGAAATGCCCTTATACCTGTTGTGACAATGACGGGACTTCAGTTTGGTGAACTTATTGCCTTTTCTTTTGTTACAGAGCTTATATTTCAGTGGCCTGGCTCAGGGAATCTTTTGCTTACCTCAATATATGAGCAAGATCAACCGGTTATCGTAACGTATATTATGCTTGCGGCACTCATAATTTTAAGTATTAACATCCTTGTTGATATTTTGTATGCAATCTTAAACCCGAAAATTAGATATGATTGAGAAATTCTCCAAGTCAAAAATCATTTACCATTATTTACATGATTCATCCGCCATTATCGGCAGTTTATTGTTAGTGCTGTCTATTTTGTCTGCTATATTTGCGCCCATGCTTGTGCCTCAAAATCCTTATGATCTTGAAAAGGTAAGCCTTGAACATTTTCTGACACCCCCTGTCTGGATGGAAGGAGGTTCATCACAGTTTCCCCTCGGTACGGATGATCAGGGCAGATGTGTTCTCAGCACAATAATATACGGATTCAGAACTTCTTTGATTGTCGGCTTTGGTGTAGTAATAGTCGCAGGAATTTTTGGCGTAATAATTGGATTGTTTGCCGGCTACTACGGGGGAATCCTTGATGCAGTTTCTATGCGTTTAGCTGATATCTTTTTCTCATTCTCTACTACCTTGATTGCAATCCTTATGTTAGGGCTTTTTAAACAAAGAGGGGTTTTCATTGTTATAGTTGCCATTTGTATCGCAGACTGGGTTAAATATGCACGAACTATGCGCGGCAGTGTGCTTGAAGTCAAAGAGGAAGCGTACATAACAGCGGCAAAGGCTACAGGGGCAAATGATTTGAGAATTCTTTCAAAACACCTTTTCCCTAATGCGATTCCTCCTATATTTGTAATTCTTGCCGTGGATTTAGCGGTAGCTATTATGCTTGAGGCGACCTTGAGTTTTCTCGGCGTTGGTGTGCCTCTTACAGAGCCATCCTTAGGGATGATGATAGCAATCGGGAAAAATTATATATACGCTGGCATGTGGTGGCTTGTCTTGTTTCCAGCAGCCGCACTTTTTCTATTGGTGATAGGAATAAATCTTTTCGCAGACTGGCTGAGAGAGGAACTGAACCCAAGGATTGAACGTTAGTGTTGGTTTATCATTATCAGGTTTCTACCAAGGCATTAATGTGTCGATCGATACTATATAATGGCTCATAATAATGGAAAGGTATTTGATTTTTAATGAATACAACTAATACAAAAAGCAATAGCCGGCATTTATGGGTTAAAGAAATACAGGAAAATGAAAAAATCAGGGGAGATTACCTTGTAAGAAACAAGACTATTTCAAAAACAAAACAGGGAAATTCATTTCTTACCCTTATCCTGTCTGACAAAACAGGGTCAATTGATGGGAAGGTTTGGGATAATGCAGACGAGGTTTCCTCTAATTTCAGGGAAGGTGATATAGTTTACATAGCAGGGTTGGCAGTTAGTTACAAAGGCACGATTCAGATAAGGATACATGAATTAAAAAAAGAGGCTGAGCCATTTGATGCGGGTATTTTTCAGGAATCGACAACAGAAGATATAGGGCAGATGATCTCTGAGCTAAAAAAGCTTTCCAGAACAATAACCGACAAATACCTTAGAGCGCTCGTTGAATCTTTTTGGGAGGATCGTACTTTTTTAACCCTATTCAAAAAGGCGCCAGCCGCCAAATACCTTCATCATAGTTATATTGGAGGGCTCCTTGAACATACCTTGTCCGTAGCCAAATTAGCGGTGGATGTTTCCAGGCATTATAAAGAATTAGACGGCGATCTTTTATTATCCGGGGCCATACTTCATGATATAGGGAAGACAAGGGAGCTGTCTTTTGATTTAAATATAGACTATACAGATGAGGGAAGACTTTTAGGGCATATTGTTTTAGGTACCATGATGGTAGAGGAAAAATTAAAATTACGTAAAGATTTTCCTGAGGAGCTATCTATTCGCCTAAAACACCTTATATTGAGTCACCATGGTGAGCTTGATTTTGGCTCCCCTAAACGGCCCAAGTTTTTAGAGGCCTTTGCCCTTCACCTTATCGATGATATGGATGCGAAGATTAATGGGTTAGGGCGGATCATGAGGGACGATCAAAAGGAAGGGTCATGGACATCATTTAATAATTTATTTCAAAGATATTTTTTTAAAGCAAATTTAGATGATAAAATAAAAAATAGCGATAGTCAAAGAGATGAAAAAAAACCAATGCAAAAGTCTCTATTCCGCTTGGATTAAACTTGAAGACTATTTTAGCATTTTTTTATTGTTTACAAGTAAGCTTAATCTGCTTCCAGCGATGAGAACAAATCCTGATAAAAAAAATCCATAAAGCCCAAAGTCATTAAGGCCCATTATTTTCCCGAATAAGGCTAATCCACCCCCAACTGCCATAGCCGATATTGCACCTTCTTTATTTAACGTTAATCTATCTTTATAAAAACCGAGGAGTACTGGAAATACCAGCCCGGATGTGTATACTGCGTATCCAAGAAGAAGGGATGAGATTACTCCCTTTATCTTTAAGGCAATTATCAATGAAAAAACCCCAATAACGGCTATAAACATCCTTGATAGCTTGAGCAATTTTTTTTCTGACATATCTTTTTTATACATAGGCTTCATTATGTCTACCGAAATAATAGTGCTCGTAGTTAAAAGACATGTATCAGCAGAGGACATTATGGCGGACAGGAGGG
Source organism: uncultured Desulfobacteraceae bacterium (assembly GCA_964393665.1). GTDB lineage: Bacteria > Desulfobacterota > DSM-4660 > Desulfatiglandales > B25-G16 > M55B121. The sequence continues at coordinate 3,090 of CAYMVB010000039.1, forward strand.
CGGCAATAACAATACCATTTACACCTATGGGGAAAATGTGACTTATTATCGTTGGAAATGCTTCCTCAGGGTTTATTTGAGGAAATAATATCCTTGCTGTCATACCAATAATAACTATGATAAATGAGAAAGGAACCAATGTTAGCGATGTAATAAGGGCAGCCCTTTTAGCTATTTTTTTATTTTTAGCGCAAAATAACCTTGAGTAGATGTCTGGTCCAACCACATATGTTGAACCAACTAAAAATATGTAGGTAGTCAGAGTTTTCCATGTAAAATGCTCGCTGACAGGAAATGAGAAAAAGTTTTTATCAAGAACTTCCTTCATGAGGGATATACCCCCTGCCTCGTTCAGGCATAATGGAACAACCAAGAGAATTGCGGAGATAATGATAATTCCCTGTATCGCGTCTGTTCTTACAATTGAATGCTGTCCCCCGAGTAAGGTGTAGGTTATAAAAATGAAGGCAACTATTACCATTAAAACGAATAGTGGAAGATTTATGATTATACCCAATATTTTTCCTGCTGCCACTATCTGGCCGGCAATAACTCCCATCCATGCGATAATTATCAGCCCTGATGCGATAAGCTTTGCCTCGTTTCCGTAATGCTTCTCCAGTATTTCCGGTAATGTATAAAGACTATACCCCCGGACTTTTTCTGCAAAAAAGATACTTAATATAAAAAGCCCTATGGCACCTACAAGAAGCCACCATGCCCCAACTAAGCCGTTTTTATATCCAAGCCCAGCCATCCCAACAGTGGAGGATCCTCCGATGATAGTTGCAAACAGGGAGCTTGCTATAAACATAGTGGTTCCCATTCTGTCTGCTACAAAGAAACTGCTGACACTCTTTACTAATTTATATGATCTGGTCCCTATGAAAATGAGGGCCAAAAAATATATGATGACAATTGCTAAATCCATCGAAAAAACCTTTCCTCATATAACCTGAGCCAAAGCTAATTCAAAAAAAGATAAATGTCAAAAGACTAATTGGTGGAATGATTATTTCATAGGTAATCAAGTATTTCACTACATAATGGTTAATCCTGTTTAACCCTGTTTAACCTTGACACACAGTAAAGTTTTCCATACACTTCCATCAATATAAGATGAGCCTACAACAGTTGAAAATCCCAAAGCGTAACGATGTTATAAAAGAATGTAAGGACCGGGGCGGTAAAATAGTTGCCGTGTTGCCCATCCATTATCCAAGGGCACTCTTCAGGGCCTTTTCCATGCTGCCTATTGAGCTTTGGGGTCCTCCTAAAATAGACAACAGCTTTGGCGGATTACACCTTCAAACCTATATCTGCTCTATCGCGCATAATGCCTTATCATTTTTGAAGATGGGAGGATTAGACGAGGTTGACTTTATTTTGGTTCCGCACACATGCGATTCCCTGCAGGGTCTGGGAAGCCTTTTGGTAGATTTTGTTTCGACCACAAAAAAGGTTCTAACCCTTTATCTTCCCCGAAATAAAGGCGAAGCTGGTTATGAATTCCTAGAAAATGAAATTTTTCGTATCTATACTATACTCTCTCAAATAACAGGCATTCATCCTGATGATGCATGTATCTTAGATGCAATTCATAGAGAAGAGCAAGCTGATAAGGTTCTTGCCGAATTATATCGTAAACGAAAGGAGTTAGGTTTAGAGAATACAGATTTTTATCGCATAATCCGTACGCGTGAATTTTTACCGGCTGAAGATTTTATCAAACTATCACAGTACGTAGTAAGCTTATCGACTGCTAAACGTTTTAACGGGTTACCCGTTGTTTTGTCTGGAATTGTACCTGAGCCCATGGAGCTACTGGATGAACTAAATAGAATGGGTATTTTTATTGTTGCTGATGATTTGGCATGTTGCGGCAGACGGCTTTATCAGTCAGGTGTTAGCATGAACCCATTTAGAAGACTATCGGAGAATCTCTTTTCAGCAGCGCCGGACCCTACGCGAGGTGATTCATTAGAGTCTCGTATAAAGCATTTGAAGAATTTGGTGTATAAATCTAAGGCAAAAGGGGTCATCTTTTATGATGTGAAGTTTTGTGAACCTGAGCTTTTTGACCTTCCTGATTTAAGGAAGGCTTTAAAAGGGCAGGGCATTCCTTCATTAACACTAGAGGTTGATATAAATGATCCAATTTCAAGCCAGATGCTCACGCGAATAGAGACCTTTCTAGAGGTTATTAGATGAGCATTTTCAGCCATATTAAATATTTTATGAACGTGAAGCTTGGTGCACGTTCCTATATCATGTTTAATCGTTGGAGGAATGCAAGAAGACCGCTCAGATGGAATACAAAATATCTCGCTCCTCCCCTAAAGATTGATGGGATTACAAAGGAGTTGCTCGCTCTGCACTATTTAGATGGGCATTACGTTGATGGAAGAAAACCTGTGGCGTGGGTGACTTCAGGTGCACCAGTAGAGATTTTGCAGGCGCTAGGGTATTATGTATTATACCCTGAAAATCATGCTGCAATGTGCGGTGTAAAGAGAAAGGTCGTCGAAATTGCAGGTGAGGCGGAAAATGCAGGTTACTCTCTTGATATATGCTCATATGCCAGGACGGATATCGGGGCCATGCTATCAGGGAAATCCGCAGTGGGTAAATTGCCAAAGCCGGATTTGTTGTTAGCATGTACAAATATTTGCCAGACCGTGTTACATTGGTACCGCATTTTGAGCTATCATTTCAATGTCCCATTACTTATCATTGACACCCCCTTCATGTATACAGAGTGTTCTGATGTTGATATGCAATATGTTAAAAAACAAATAGAAGATTCAATTCCTGTTGCTGAGCATGTTTGCAAACGCAGTCTCAGTTTTAAAAAACTTCAGAATGCAGTGAAGCTGAGCAAAGATGCCTCTGAGCTTTGGCTACAAATTATTCAACGGGGCACCCACATACCTGCTCCCATATCGGCCTTTGACCAGTTTATACAAATGGCCCCTATTGTAGAGATGCGTGGAAAAGCAGCCACTGTTAATTTTTATGCGGCATTACTGCGAGAAGTTGATGAACGTATTAAAATGGGTGTCGGGGCCGTAGTTAATGAACGTAAGCGCCTCCTCTGGGATAATCTTCCTATATGGCACCGCCTGCGTTATTTTGCGGAATATTTTGGCCAGAGGGAGATTTCCGTTGTTGCCTCAACTTACACTAATGCCTGGGGAGAGCTAGCGCCACTCATGGATAAAAATAGGCCCGTTGAATCAATGGCAAAGACATACATGTATCCCATTCTGAATCGCAGTGCAGGCAGCAAGCTGGGTACAATAAAGAGGATGGCCGAAGACTTTCATATAAACGGGGTGGTCCTTCATTCTGATAGATCATGTAAACCATACTCCATAGGCCAGATAGACCAAAGAAATAGCTTAATCCACGATGATAGGATGCCTGCCTTATTACTGGAAGCGGACCATAATGATACCCGTTCATTTTCAGAGGAACAAACTGTTTCAAGGCTTGATGCATTTGTGGAGATGCTGGGGGTTTGATATGCACTCTAATCTTGAAGCTTTGGGAATAGACGTAGGCTCTTCAACTGTTAAAGTAGTTGCTGTTGATGGTAGTGGTGTTATTCTATGGCACCATATGGAATTTGCAGAGCCGAGGGTAGCTCCACAGGTAGATCATTTTCTTAAAATGGTATCAGAGAAATTTGGAGATATCTCAGAGATTCCACTTGTAGCTACTGGGTATGGAAGAAGGCTAGTTCATATGGCGTCCAAACAAATTACAGAGATTAGCTGCCATGCAAGAGGTGTTTATAAACAACTTGGACATGGTGGTACGTTGGTTGACATTGGGGGCCAGGACAGTAAGGTTATTATTATTAGCAGTACCGGAGCGGTTGAAGATTTTGCTATGAATGATAAATGCGCAGCAGGCAGCGGTCGTTTTTTGGAGAACACTGCCGGCCGGCTGAAAGTGAATATAGATACAATAGGGGAAATCGCACTATCCTCAACGGAGGAAACCCATATTTCAAGCACCTGTACTGTATTCGCTGAATCGGAGGTTATCTCTAAAATAGCAAATGGAATAGCGGTAGAGGCCATTTTGAAGGGTTTGCATCGCTCTCTTACTTCACGAATTGTAACTATGATAAGAGGCCTTGGCTTGCTTCCACCTCTTATGCTTTCTGGAGGTGTAGTTAAGAACCCAGCAATACGTTGCATGCTATCTGAGGAAACAAAAGAGCCAGTGATACTGCCAGATTTACCACAATTAATGGGAGCCTACGGTGCAGCCCTTATCGCATTAACTTAAACCCTGATTATGCAAACGTGTCTAAGGTTTACAAGTCAACTACTATCCCTAAAAGGGATAGCTTGAGGGTCAAAGGCACAGAGGCACAGAGGCACAGAGTTTTTGAGACGCATTATTTCTTCTTTGTGCCTGCCTGT
>CAYMVB010000040.1:0-4945 GCA_964393665.1 uncultured Desulfobacteraceae bacterium
GACTATCCAGGAAAGAATGGCTGAAGAAGACCTTGTTAGAGAAAGAATTGATGATAAAGGAAACCGATGGACAAAGGTTTATTTTGGGGGTGGAGAACATTTTAAAAACTGGCTGACACAAAGCAAGGAATTGGGAGAGGTCATGGTGGAAGAAATCGACCCAACAGGATATACATGCTTTGAGGCAGCCGGCGAAAAATTGTATAGAATTTGGCTAAAGATAGGGACCTCAAAAAAACCAAATCTTAACTGAAGAAAGGGGCTTCATTATGCCCGATGAGGAAGCTATACGAGAAGAAATAGAGAGGCTTGAGGCGGAAAAAAAGGAACGGGAAGATTCTCTCCCGGCACATTCTGTTCGACCTCAGCAAATATTGGAAATTGAAGAGTTGGAAACTGCGATTGCGGAGAAAAAGAAGGAATTAGAGCAATTCATCAAGACGAAAAGCTAGCCTACGAAGACATGCTTTAAGTTAGTCCAGAGCTTTAGAACCTGAGAGAAACCTTTTATGATAGTTGAAGTCACCAGGCACGCATTAATGATTACGAGTTTCGTATTCGTTATGATGCTGATAATAGAATACCTGAATGTGCAAACCAGAGGTGCCTGGCAAGAGTCTTTAACAAAGTATCGTTGGATGCAATACGTTTTGGCGGCTTTTTTAGGCGCCATACCGGGCTGTCTCGGGGCATTTACCATTGTAGCCCTTTATGCCCATAATGTAGTAAGCTTTGGAGCATTGGTGACGGTAATGATTGCCACCAGCGGTGATGAAGCCTTCGTAATGTTTTCCATGTTTCCGGGAAAAGCACTTCTTATAACACTGATTTTATTTATAATTGGATTAGGTGCAGGGTTTTTGACAGATATTTTCTTTAAACCAGGCACTATCGTTGTACAAAAATTGGACCAGAGGTTGGTATTTCATGATGAGGACTGCGTTTGTTATCCAAAGGGTGAAATTTTAAACCAGCTAAAGAATCTTACCCTTCAGCGTGGTTTGTTAATAATTATCCTGGTATTATTTATACTTGCCTTGATTTTTGATCAATTAGGCCCCCATACATGGAACTGGATAAAAATTACATTTTTAACAGGCTCCTTTGTTGCCCTCTTTATCGCTTCCACAGTGCCCAGGCATTTTCTTGAAGAACATCTTTGGGAACACATAGTAAAGGTTCATATACCGAGGGTATTTTTATGGACATTTGGTGCCTTACTACTCATGGCGATCTTGCTTCAATATCTCGATCTCCAGGCCTGGATTGAATCGAACTATCTAACCGTCCTGCTTATTGCTTGCATTGTAGGCCTTATCCCTGAATCCGGCCCACATATGATATTTGTAACGCTTTTTGCTGAAGGCGCACTTTCCTTTGGTATTCTTTTGGCAAGCTCTCTTGTGCAGGATGGCCATGGAATGCTTCCCATGCTTGCTGAATCAAAAAGAGGCTTTGTTTCCGTGAAACTCATTAATCTATTTATCGGGCTATTGGTAGGGCTCGCCTGGTATGCGGCTGAAATTTATTTCTAGTTTAAGATTGGCTGAATTCTTTCTTTATAAGAAAATAAGCCTTTTTAATTTTAATGAAGGGAAACACTATCAGTCAAAATTGCCGGCTACTCAGATATAGTGCCACAAAGCCAGGTCAGGGCCATGGCACGAAGCCACAAAGAGTACGAAACTACTGCATTGATGGGCCTCCTTGATACGCAGCGTATATAGATAGTGGTGAGAAAACTTGATCACATATATATTGGTATATCAGTCTTTTCTTCGTGTTTTCGTGGCTTCGTGGCTCAATAGATATCAAATTTCTTGAAAAAAAGGAGGAACTTTTATGGACTTGCTATCAACGGAGTTATCTATTGGAAACAAGGTACTTAAAAATAGACTTATCATGGCTCCTATAAAGACGGCATATGGAGTAAAAACCGGAGAGGTAACAGAACACCACCTCCAGTTCTTCGGCAGACGGAATACATACTTAGGGGCCATTACGCCGGAGCCCTTTTACCTTCATCCCTCTTTACGCGAACTGCCTGTCCAAATAGGTATTCATAACGACGATATGATACCAGGGCTCAAAAGGCTTTCAGATGTTATCCATGAGCATGGGGCACGTGCAATCGCGCATCTGAATCATCCAGGAAGAATGGCGAATCCAAATATACCTGGAAATCAATTTTTTTCTTCATCAAAACAGGCTTGCCCTGCTGGCGGCAAGGAGCCTGCAGCAATGGATCAATCCCAACTTGAGGAATCTCAAGACCTTTTTGTAAAGGCCGCTCTCAGGGCCGAGCAAGCAGGCTATGATTTTGTTGAACTTCAATTTGGGCATGGGTATCTTATCGCACAATTCCTCTCCGAGTATAGTAATAAGCGTACTGACAATTACGGCGGCAGTTGGGAAAATCGAACCCGCTATGGTGTTGAGGTACTTGAAAAGGTAAAAAATGCTATAAATATCCCCATAATTGTCCGTTTTAGTGCAGATGAAATGATACCGAAAGGACTAAAGCTTGAGGATATGATGAAATTGGCGGCCCTTCTTGAGCAGAACGGTGCAAATGCTCTTCATATATCCAGCGGATCTGCATGCGAGTCGCCTCCCTGGTATTTCCAGCACATGGCCATTCCTAAGGGAAAAACATGGGACTTTGCCTCTGGCATTAAAAAACATGTTGGGATACCCCTGATTACTGTTGGCCAAATAAACGAGGAGGAAGAGCCTGAAAAAATTCTACAAGATGGCATGGCAGATGCAGTGGCCATTGGAAGGGCATTGATAGCAGATCCCGACTTTGCCGGAAAGGTTCTCGGAGATATAACGGAGCCTATTCGCCCATGCGCATCCTGCCTTGAAGGTTGCCTTGGCGGCGTAAAAGGTGGAAAGGGCCTTATGTGCGTCGTAAACCCTGAGGTAGGAAAAGATGAAACCGAGCCTTCAAAGGCTGACAAACCTAAAGACATAGCCGTTGTCGGAGGCGGTCTTGCCGGGATAGAGGCAGCAATTGTACTGCAGAAAAAAGGACATACAGTCACCCTCTATGAGAAAGATACCCTTGGTGGCCTCTTTAACCTCTCCTATTTGACACCGAGAAAGCAAAATCTAAAAAAGATCAACGATTACTTTATCAACCAGGCAAAGGAAAAATTAACCATAGTTTACAAAGAAGCTGAACCAAACGAATTGATAGGCAAGTATGACACCGTGATACTGGCAACGGGCTCTCATCCCAAAACGCCTGACATTCAGGGCCTGAAGGAATGGAACTGGGCAGAAATACTAAAGGAAGAACATATGCCCAGGAATAAAAAAGGTGTTATTGTGGGCGGCGGTTTTATTGGTGCCGAAATTGCCGAGGCCCTTGTCAAAAATGGAAACGACATTACCATTGTAAAAAAATCAAAGGAAATTGCCCCTGACATGGAGCCTATGTCCCGCGTTTTTCTATTAAAGGCCCTTCAGGAGTTACATATTACAATCCTTACAGATTCAGATATCGTAAAAATTGCCGGCAACAAGGTCTACCTTTCAGCAGGTTCTAATGAAATTGTAATTAAGGCTGTCGATTTTATCGTTTACACAAAGGGCATGGTCCCCGAGGACTCCTTAAAAGACCAGCTAAAAGGCAAGGTGGAGGTCTTCCTCATAGGAGATTGCAAAGAAATAGGAAAGGCGATGGATGCCATCCATAGCGCATATGATTGTGCCATGGCCATATAAACTATATTTGCTTAAGCCAATAGCTATGTAGCTCTAAAAATAAGTCGTTTAAAATAGTTCGATAAAAAGCTTAGATTTACTTTGCTTTTACTTTTAGCCTGTTAAAATTTTGAAATGCTGGTATGCACTTATATCGTTTAAAAGGTAAATCCTTATTTATTGATCGTAACCATTTAAAATTTCTGGGGGAATATGGAAACTAATAATTCATTTAAAGATTGTGTTGTTATAGCATGTGGAACGTTAAGCCCTGAGTTAAACTACCTAAAAAATGAAGGCTTTTTAGATGCAAAAAAGATTTTATACACCACTCCAGGTCTTCATGAAATACCTCGAGAATTAGAAAGTCAGCTCATTGATAGAATTACAAAGGCTCGTGAGCTTTCAAACAAGATAATCGTGGTATATGGTGGTCAATTCTGTTACGTAAACAGTAACGATCTGTTTAGAACGATTGATACTATAATCAGCGAACAAGGTGAGGGAATTGTAAGAATTCAGGCATCACACTGCGTAGATATGATAGCCGGAAAAGAGGAACGAGAAAAAATTGCAAATGGAGAAAAGGTTTGGTGGATGACACCTGGCTGGATATTATTCAGGCATGATGTCTTTAAGGATTGGGACAAGGGACTGGCAAATGAAAATTTTCCAAAGCACACAGGGGGTGCACTACTCCTCGATGCAATTGATTTTTTTAATCCCTATGTTGAAAAATATGCGGATAAGATTCTTGAATACTCTGACTGGATGGGTATCCCCATTATACCTCATGAAGTTACTCTTGACAGATTTAAGAAAAAACTCTTAGACCAGCTTCACCTGTTACAGGAAGAAAGCAAATAAGGCAAAAATCACAAAGTAAGGTTATAGGGCGAGTAAGGTATTTTGCTCTTTTTTAGTATACCGTTGTAAGCTCAATCAATTGTGAGAAAACAAGGGCCTGACTCTTTTAGAGCCAGGCCCTTATGGTATAGTCAGAAAAGCTAACCTTTTCTTGATTTATAGAGTTATCTATGCCACATGAAATAGTTATAATTCCAGCCAGGAATCCGAGTATAATGATTTTTTATACAAAATTCTCGCGGTTTTTACGTAATCCTGCAATTCTTTTGATAGTGATGACATGTCAATTTGCTCTTCATCCATGACCTTGCCGATTACTTCAACTATATCCGGACGTCTTCCCTTTGCAATATCAACTAAGACTTTA
>CAYMVB010000041.1:0-12634 GCA_964393665.1 uncultured Desulfobacteraceae bacterium
TATCGTCTTTGCGTGGTTATTGCAATCAGGTGTTTTACCTAAAAGCCATTGAAATATACCTATTTGTCTATGGGGGTATGTGGGGGGTGTTGGGTATTACAAGCCTATAGCCTATGAAATATGCCATTAAATTATTCCCTATTCGAACCTTGATAGAGGCAAATATTTAATGCGAAAATTTGTCTTCATCATATGTCGCTAACTTTCATTCAAAACAGTGTTATAAAAAAATAAAAATGATAATAAAAATCTTAAGATGATATCCTTATTTATTGATAATATGTTAACCTTATACCTGATTTTTTTATAAACCCGTAAAATATCCTCCTCGTTATTTTAACTCCACAAGTCTAAATCAATAAGACCTATTCTTGCGGCATACTTTGTCAGACCTACCTGCCCCTGAACTCCTGTTTTATGTACAATTCGTGCTCTATGATTTTCAACTGTCTTCCTGCTTATAAAGAGAATATCCGCTACCTCTTGGTTAGTATGCCCCTCCGCTAGAAGTCTAAGCACCTCTTTTTCTCTTTCTGACAATGGATTTGACTGCTCTTTAAGCTCCCTCTTGGAGCCTCCTTTAAAATAGTCAGACAATACTTGATCTGCAACCGGTGAATCAAGGTAATAACCTCCATTATATACGGTATTTATAGCAGCTATTAGGTTTTCTTCATCAGAATCCTTCAATACATATCCTTTTGCTCCCATTTTTAATACCTGATCAATATAGGCCTTTTTAGAATACATCGAAAGAATAATAACCTCCATCTCCGGGTGTCTCTCTTTCAATAGCCGTGTAGCCTCTATTCCATCCATTTTTGGCATTCCTATATCCATAATAACTATATCCGGGGTATAATCCCTTACAATATCAAGTGCTTGAGCACCGTCCTCGGCCTCTGCCAAAATCTCGATATTAGGATTTTCTGAAAGGAGAGATTTTAGGCCCTTTCTAAAAATCTTATGGTCGTCAACCAAAACAATCTTTATCCTTTTTTTCACGTCCTTACTCCATTTCTATCCATGCAATAATCTTTGTACCCCGCCCACGTATAGAGTTAATCTTCAGTTTTCCTTCAATAAGTGAAAACCTTTCTTTCATACTAACCAAGCCAAGACACTTTGTCATCCTTGAAGGGGAAAAAATATCACTTACTGCAAACCCTACTCCATTATCTTCAATGATAATACGTATTGTATTTTCAGTTGACGTGAGCAGAAGATATGCCTCTGTAGCCTTGCTGTGTTTTAATATATTATTTAGACCCTCCTGAAAAAGCCTATATATTGTAATGTTAACTATAGGTTTGAGGGGCTTCTTGATAGGCTCAAAAGACCAGTTAATTTTAATATTAGAATATCTTTTAAAGCCTTGACACAGCTCTTCCAATGCGGATAGTAATCCTAAATCATCAATCAAGGGCGGATGCAATACGTGGGAGAGTTCACGTATTTCGCTTATCGTTTTGTTGGCAAGATTTAAAAGCTCAGTTAACTGCTCTTTAACAACAGACAAATCTCGGGGTATCTTTCTATTAGCCCTTGAAAGGCCCATCTTTAGAGCGCCTAAAAGTTGCCCAACATTGTCATGTATCTCCCGTGATATAGACTCTCTTTCTCTTTCCTGTATCTCAATAATCTGCTTGGATAGTAGCTTTACCTGTTGCTCTGCCTTTTTTGTCTCTGTTATGTCTTGTAACGTCTCTATAGCGCCGATCAATTTCCCCTCAGAATCCTTTAATGGAGCTGCTGTTACCAAAAGCCATTTACCTGCACCACCACCCAATTTTGGGTAATAGCCGATAGTTTCATATGCCCCTGGTATCAAATCGGATGTTCGATATTTTCCATGATAATATTCATGTATATCCCCTATCTTTCCATCTACCATCAAATCAACAAGACATGGTCTTTCCTGATTATAGAAGGCCCTCCATTGTTTACTATTCCCCACTACATCCTTTGCATTTAGCCCAGTGACCTTTTCCAGAGCACCGTTCCAATAGGTGACGATATGATTTCCGTCAATAACAAACGTAGGAATAGGCGAGCCATGAAGGATGTTTTCTAATTTCTCTTCATTTTTTTTTAATGCACCCTCCGCCCAATTACGCTCCTCTTTTAGTCTAAAGCTATGAAGCGCAAAAGAAATATCATCAGCTACATCTCCGAATAATTGCTCCATTTCTCCGTCTAAAATAAAGTCTTTAGGAATAGAAACAGACAATAATCCATAAACATTACCATCGTATTCTAGCCTGCATGTTAACGCACATCTTCCATCATACACAGAGGCTAGGGGGCAGTCAAGACAGGATGATAACGGATCTTTTATTAAAACAGGCTTTGATCTTGACAAGGCCATTAAAGCGCAGCCGGTAAATTCACCTTTTTCAAGCCTTTCCAACATAGGAAAAAATAAATCTCCTAAGCCTGACTCCGCAGTAGCCACCAAATTTTTAGATTTATCTAAAACTGCTATCCATGAATTATAACAGCCACAATCTGCTGTCATACTCTTACAAACACCCTTGATAAAACTTACGCAATCCTTTTCCTTGTTAATAAGCTGATCGACTCTTCGAATGGCCCTCAGAATGAGATTAAGGTGTTCAACCCTCTGTGTTGCCCGTTGCCTTGCAGCTTTATGATTTTTAAGTATAGTAATCTGACATCTTAACTCATCTATCTCTTTTATGAGTTGTGTCTTGTTTTTATGTTCATCAGTCATGCGTATATACAGAATAAATGAGAAAAATTGATGGTTTCACAAAAAGTCTTTTTAGGTAATAATTTCGGATTGTAGATAAAAAACACAATAAAGGCATTGAATGGATTCAAGGACAAAATTGAATTTGTATTTTTGGGTCTTTAACAAGGCGTCGTATGTTTACATTATCAAAGTCATTGGTTTAAAAGCATGCTATCAAATTTATGCACCTAATTTTTTTTACTCCCCTTGCTATCTATTAATCTGCAATGACCGCTAAATAAATTTGAGTCCGGCCTATACTTGGTAGGCTATCGGAATGTTGATTTTTTAGTTATTCAAAATATAATGCACAATATGACAGTAACCTTCCTTGGAAGGTTTAACAAATTTTTATAACTGCATTTCCTTTTATTTTTCCATGTTTCACAAGAGGAAGAACTTCATCTAATTTCTCAAAAGGAAACACCTCTTTATTTGTTTTAATATCCATTTTTCCGACTATTTTAAGGAACTCCCTTCCATCATCTCTGGATATATGGGCTAAAGATTTTATAGAACGTTCGAGCCAAATATTATTGTAGTCTTTTATCTCTATAGGTGTCATATATACTGGGGCAAGGATTAGTCGACCATCTCTATCAAGCTGAGATAGCGCAAATTCTACAAGGTTACCAGCAGGCGGAAATATAATGCCTGCATCAACTAATTCAGGAGGTTTATCTTCATAACTCCCCACCCAATCCGCTCCGAGTTTCTTTGCAATATCCCTGTTCTTTTCACTCCTAGTAATTGCAAACACATCTATTCCGAAATACTTGGCAACCTGTAAAACATAGGAAGCTGTTGGTCCAAAACCATAAAGAGCAAGTTTTTCACCCTTTTTAGCATCAGCGAGTTTAAAGGATCTATAACCAGCAATTCCTGGGCACATTAAAGGGGCAAGCTCCTCAAAGGACATAGTATCCGTTACATGGTATGCAAAGTTTTCATCTATGACCGTGTATTCAGCATATCCCCCGCTTTCATCCCAACCAGTAAACTTTGCCTCGGCACAAAGATTTTCTTTTTTAGATAAGCAAAATTTGCATTTTCCACACGCACTATTCAGCCAAGCTACTCCCGCTCGGTCGCCTTTCCTAAAAGATGTTACACGCTTACCCGTTGCATCGACAACACCAACAATCTCATGACCAGGTATTAGTGGGGTTTTCTTTAGCGGAAGATCGCCCTCTGCGATATGTATATCTGTTCTGCAGACACCACATGAATATACCTTTATTCGTATTTCATTACCAGCGGGCTCAGGTGTTTCAACCTCTTCAAGCCTGAGTGGTTTTTCCTCAATGTTTGACTGTTTGTCTAAAATCCATGCTCTCATAATATTTCCTACACTATATAAATCCCTTTATATGTATTCTTTGCAATATCTTCAATATTCATCCTTATATTTCTTATGGCCCCTGGAAGATAATTCATTATATCATTCGCGGTTATGCCGTCTTCACCGATATCTCGAGCTGCGAGATCCCCTGAAAAACCATGCACAAATACCCCCATTCTGATACTATCCTCAATGGATAATCCAAGTCCAAACATCGCCGCAACTGTACCTGCAAGAACATCACCACTGCCTGCCGTAGCCATACCAGGATTGCCACTCATATTTATAAATATACGATCGCCTGGATGGCTTATAAGGGTATGCGCCCCTTTAAGGATAATATAGGCGTTTAATTTCATAGATGTATCAAACAGAATAGAAATTCTGTCTTTTTGAATTTTTTCCACCCCCATTTTTGTTATTCTTGACATCTCACCAAGGTGTGGTGTTAATACAGTTGGCTGTTTTCTGTTTTTTATTATATCAATATCCTTTGAAATAGCGGTAATCCCATCACCGTCGATTATCATAGGTTTGTTTATGTCTGCGGCAAGCCCTCTAACCAGCTCTTGCGTTTCTTCATTAAGTGACAGTCCAGGGCCTATAACAACAATATCCACGTTGTCTGAAAATTCCAAAATTTCATTTCTTGCGCCTTTTGATAAGCTTCCCTTATCCGTTTCAATCTGCGGCACAAACACAATCTCGCTGCCCTTATTGGCTAAAAATGGTGTTATAGACTTTGGCGAGGCAAGATATGAGAGGCCTCCACCTGCCTTAAGAAATGAAAGTGCACAAAAATAAGGTGCACCAAGGTAATTTGAAGAGCCTGCAATACATAATGCCTTTCCGTAATCCCCTTTGTGTGTGTCTTTACTTCTTTGTGGCAAACTTAGTAGGTCATTTGTCTCTACTCGTATATTTTTATTATTATAATGGGAAGGGGGAAAAGATATATGTGTAACATATAATTTTCCACACATGCCAGCTCCAGGGTAAAGCAAGTTACCCAACTTTGGAAGACCAAATGTTACCGTATAGTCCGCTTTGATGGCACAACCCATAATCTGGCCTGTGTTACCATTCACACCCGATGGGATGTCAATACTGAATACAGGTTTATTTTCTTTATTAATCAATTCAATGACCTTTTTATAAGAGCCGGCTATATCCCTGGCAAGGCCAGTCCCAAATATGGCATCTACTAATGCATCGCTATCTGAAATAGCCTTTTTTATCTTTTGAATGGAGGGAACGCGTTCTACATTAACAGGAATAGAAGCAAGTATATCAAAATTATCTTTTGCGCATCCCTTTAACTTTTTGCTATCACTTAAGAGAAATACGGTAACAATGCCCCCATTTGAATGAAGTTTCCTTGCCACAACAAATCCATCGCCACCATTATTGCCAATTCCGCAAAAAACCACAAATCGTTTCCCTTTTATCCCAAATTCATCATGTATTACAAAATATGCAGCATTTCCTGCGTTTTCCATCAAAATTATGTCCGGGATATGATATTTCTCCATAGCGCCCTTATCAAGGCTCCTCATCATTTCAACTGTTGATACCTTCACACTTTCTCCTTTAAATACGGTTATTATAAAAATGCAGTTTGTTTCAGGCCCTAAAAAAGCCCGGCTTCATTACATGATTCAAGTTAGTTAATGGCCTAAGCCTCTTTATCCACGTAAAGATCTTTAAAAAATTGGAAGGCTCATTAAATGCCTGCCCTTACAAAGACCTTCAAAAATTGTGTGTTAACAATAAACAGGCGATAACTTTCCCTTTATTCTTCAAATTGCCTTAGGTCGAGAATTGAGTACCCTTTTTGATTCAAAAGGAAACAGGCCTCCTCCGGCAGACTTTTATCTGTTGCAAAAATATCCTTTCCTTTATGATCCTTAAAGCTAATACCCTGTATAGTAAATTTAATATTTTTTGACTCATCTCTAACTGAGCCAAAGAAATTATGAAGATTTGACTGGAATGGTATATCAAGAAAACTAAGTATTCTCTCCACCGTATTGAATAATTCATCTTCCCCTTTAATTGAGAGAACGAGAAATTGATGTTTTTCCAACAATGACTTCATGGGAGACGATAGACCTAAGATATCTATCACACAATCTCTCTTGTTCCTGTTAAAAAATAAATCTGCCTCTACGGTTATATTTAAACCGGAACCCTCCCCTTGATGGATAGGTATCTTTGTCTTCGTAGAAAAGGGCTGCCCTGCTATTTTTAAAAGAAGAGATGGTAGAGGAAAGTCTATATCTTCCTGAGCTAAAATTTTTTCGTCAGCACATGAGCCTGCTTTTATTCCCTCTTTATCAGAGAAATAAGGATAATCGATTATCTTGACGCCGAATTTTTGCAGGTATGTTCGCACTACGTCTAATGTTCGCTCAGACTCACTATTTAAAATTGCAAGAACTCTTATTTCTTCCAATACATCTTTTTTTTCTTCTCCCGGCACAATAACCCAGTCACCAGATAGGGAAATAAGAATATCCTCATCTCGTATCTCAAGCTCCTCTCCAGGGCGAAGAATTTTATGAAATTCACATGCCTCAAGAATTCTATCAATGGATGTAAAAATAGTATCCTTGTCGGTTACATGTATAATTTTATATCCCTCCCATTCCGACTCGACTAATGTAACCACCTCTTTCGATAGCTCATTTTTTATATCAATAATCAGTCTCATGCCTCTACTCATATTGAGAATAGGGAAAGAATCCGCCTTTAAATTTATTTGACCACCAGATTTTAATGGAATAAAATATTCACCTACATCTATCCAATCTTCTCCCATTAACTGAAATATATCTTTTAGCTTTTTCCTTAATGAATCTGATTCTAAAAAATAACTTTTTTCTTGATCGATGCCACTTAACGAGGCAGGTCCTTTTTCATAAGGCCTAATCGGCATCCTGATCATTTGCGGAGTATAGACTGGAAGCCTTATCACCTGATCTGGATAAATAAGATTTGGGTTTGTCAGTGAAGGATTGAATTTTTGGACCAGATTAAGATATCCTGAATAAAAAAACTTAACCGGTACATTATACCTATCTTTAGCTATATTTGTCAGATTATCACCTGGTCTTACCCTGTATACCTCAAAATTTATATCTTTTAGAAAAGATGAGTCCGCCATTAATTTATTCAAATGTTCTTTTTTATCTTTTGATCCCTTGGGTATTATGTTAATAGGAATCAGGATAGTTTGACCCGGGTGAATTAGGTCAAGATTCGTTAAGGATTTATTCATGCTTTTTATTGAAGATAATAATTCATGGAAATCCGGCCTCTGTAACAATCCCCTTTGGCGCAATAATTTCCAAATATGATCCCCTTTTTTTATAGTATACCTTTCATATACCACTTCCTTGTCTTCCAATTTTTTTACATCAGCCTTCTGAACCAAAGAGATGGAAAGGGTGTCTTTTTCTTTAGACCTCGCAACCGTTGAAAATAAAAGAGAAAAAGACAGGATAAAAAAAATAAAGGAAAAAGGTTTTCTCATTTTGCTTCCTTTCAGTAGCATTATTGTTTTATTCACAATAAAGAGAAGGCTGTTAAGAGATAAAAATCATATAATTAATATATTTATTTTAAATAGTTAACTGAAATTATGTCAAGGTTTTTTACATTTATAATTCTATACACAATATATTCTAAAAAGAATTGTTGTATATACTCTATATAGTATTTTTTTCTTTACAAATTCTATAAAGTCTGTTAAGAGGGGTAGAGAGGAGTAATACAGGGCAAAAAGGCTATGAGAATAAAAAATATATATATCCAGGGTTTCAAATCTTTTATGGAGAAAATGAGTATCAATATACACCCGGGAATAAGTGCATTCGTAGGACCTAACGGTTGCGGTAAAAGCAACATTATAGACGCAATTCGTTGGGCAATGGGAGAACAAAGCCCCAAACAGCTGCGAGGCAGGCATATGGAAGATCTTATTTTCTCCGGCACAGACCATTTAAAGCCTTTAGGTTTGGCAGAGGTAACGGTAACTCTTGAAAATGTTGGAAAGGCAGAAGACAGCAATGAAATTTCTGTAACGAGGAGACTGTACAGGTCTAATGAAAGCGAATATTTAATCAATAAATCAGCCTGTAGGTTAAAAGACATTCAGGACCTGTTTATGGGTACAGGGTTAGGAAATAGGACATACTCAATCATTGCACAGGGAGAGATAAGCTCGATAATAGAGTATAAGCCGGAAGACATAAGACTCCTTTTGGAAGAGGCGGCCGGCATCTCTGCATACAAAGCGAGAAGGGAGGAATCTTTAAGAAAAATCACGCTTACAAAGGAAAATTTAGGTAGGGTAGAGGATGTTCTCTACGAAATCAAAAGGGATATGAACTCCCTTAAAAAACAGGCGAGAAAGGCTATAAGGTTCAAGGAAATAAGTGCTGAGATTCATAGGCTTGAGCTGATCTTTTATTCAAATAGTTATAACCATTTGCAGTTAGAGAGAATAAACAACTTAGAGATACTTGAAAAGATTGCAAAGGAAGAAAAGGGGCTCCAAGAAACATATTCTAAATCTGAAAACTCTAT
Organism: uncultured Desulfobacteraceae bacterium; assembly: GCA_964393665.1. Lineage (GTDB taxonomy): Bacteria > Desulfobacterota > DSM-4660 > Desulfatiglandales > B25-G16 > M55B121. Next base: position 8,688 of record CAYMVB010000041.1, read on the forward strand.
CGGAGAAATTAATTTAGAATTAAATGAGAAAGAAAAGACCTTGTCTTCTATAAAAGATAAGGTTTTTTCACTTAGAGAGGAGCATAGAAAAAATGAAGATATAGTAGAACACCTATTGCTTGACCAAAAAAGGTGCAGAGAGAATCTCTCTAAATTAAATGACGAAAAAAGTGAAATAGGGCAAAAAATAGGTGAATTTAAATCTGAAATTCAAAAAATTACTTCACGCATCTCAGAGCTGCAACAATCCATAGGAAAAATTTCAGAGCTTCAACGAAGCCATGAGTCTTCCTTTAACAGGGAAAAAATGTCTTTTGAAAAAATAAGAGATGAATTAAAAAATGAAAAAATACGTATAACAGAGCTATCTAATAATGAAGCAGTACTTAGAAGCGAAATTGCCAATTATTCTGAAATAATCACTCAAATAGATTCAAGAAAAACTAGGCTGGAAAAAGAATCCGTAGAAATTTCACAAAAAATTGAAGAACTTACTTATGCAATAAATGAAAAAAGAAGCCAGAGAGATGAACTAATTGCCTCATTAAAATCAGTAGAGAATGATTTAAGGGAGGAAAAAACAAGGCTCAATGCATTAGAAGATGAGAAAAAAAAGAGAGAATCCGAAAGGGCTTTAGCAGAGGGAAACCTGAATGTAACCCTCTCTCAAATGTCCACCCTGAAAGACCTTATTAAAAATTATGAGGGATATAATTCAGGCGTTCAGACAATAATGAATACCTACCAAAAGGGTAAGTCCCAAAAAGATAAAGTTCTGGGTGTCGTAGCAGATTTTATCCAGGCTGAGTCGGAATTTGAGACAGCTGTAGAGGCTGTATTAGCAGACAAACTTCAATATGTAGTTGTAAGTAAACAGGAAGACGCCAAGGAGGCTATTGAGTATTTAAGATCAAAGGATGTGGGAAGAAGCTACTTTCTCCCGGTAAAGGAGTTTGAAAAGGAGATGGTAGCTGAAAAAGAGAAGATAAAGCTAAACGGGTTTAAACTTTTAAGAAAACATATCCATTCAAAGGAAAAATTCAGGCCCATGATAGAGTCGCTTCTTGGTAATGCAGCATTAGTAGATAACCTTGGGCAAGCATTATCTTTCTGGAATAATGGTGGGGGCAGACAAACTCTCGTAACACCGGAGGGTGATTTAGTAAATGAAAAAGGAATCATCATTGGAGGCAGATTAGGCGATGACTCTGTAGGTTTACTAAAAAGGAGGAGGATGCTCGATGAATTAAGCAAGGAAACTGGACGTTATCAAACAATAATTTCAAAACTTCAAACAGCCCTCGGAGAATTAGACCTAAAATCAGGAAAAATAAACAGTCATATTGCCACATTGGATGAAGACAGACAAGCTTACATCCAGGAAACTGAGGACATTGATAATAATATTTTTCTTCTTGAACGAGAAACAGACCAACTTATAAAACACTCCGATTATATAGGAGAGCAGCTATCATCTTTAGCTGATGAAAGAGAGGAAAGACGGCTTTATCTTAATAAAATCGAGCAAGGGCTTTCAGCATGTATAGATCAAAAAAATGAGACACAACAAAGGGTTTCTAACAAAGAGAATGATCTTCAAGACATAGAAGATGCCCTTGGCAAGGCAGAGGAAGATTTCTCCAAAATGATATTAACATACAATCAGCAGAAAGAAGAGCAAAAGGGGCTTTTTAGAGAAAAGGAGAGAATCAATCAATTTATACATGAGATGGGGTTAAGGATTAATAAGGTGGAAGGAGATATTCATTCAAATAGACAACAATACGAAGGTTATATAAAAGGCGAGAGAGAAAAAAAAGAAGAAATAAAAAATATTCTTCAGAAACAAGAAATCCTTGAGAACGAAATTAGTGGCCTTGAGCAGGAGTGCTCTATCTTGAAAAATAAGTTAATAGAGGAAGAGAAGGTATCAGCCTCCCTAAGGAGTAGAATAGGAGGCCTGAGAGAAGAAATCAATGAGGCAAGGTTAAAGAAAGCAAAAATAGATTTTCAGCTAGATAGCATTATATCGCAGGCGATTAGGGAAATAGATATAGACCTGCAAAGAGATTTTAAGGAATATATTGAGGAAAATTTTTCAAGGAGTGAATGTGAACAAAGACTTAAACAACAGAAAACTATTAAAGAAAAAATTGGAGATGTTAATCTTCTTGCAATTAACGATTATCAGAAACTAGAGGAAAGGTGTAACTATATAACAGGACAACAACAAGATCTTATATCCTCTATAGATTCTCTTCATAATTCCATAAGAAGGATTAACAGTATTTCAAGGCAAAAATTTATCTCAACATTAGGCATGGTTAATGAAAAATTAAAAGAGGTCTTCCCAATTCTTTTTAGCGGTGGTAAAGCTTATTTGAGCCTGATTGATGAAAATCTTCCGTTAGAAAGCGGCGTTTTGGTAAAAGTCCAACCACCCGGTAAAAAATTGATGCACATGGCCCTCTTATCAGGCGGTGAAAAGGCCCTTTCAGCCATGGCATTGCTGTTTGCCGTATATCTTATTAAACCAAGTCCATTTATTATAATGGACGAAGCAGATGCACCATTAGATGAAGCCAACACAGGCAGATTTAACGAATTGCTAAGAGATATTTCGAAATCATCTCAGGTAATAATGATAACTCACAACCGAAAGACCATGGAATTGGCTGACAAATTATACGGGGTAACTATGGATAGGCATAATATTTCTAAGATAGTCTCTGTCGACCTCAGCAAATACCATTAACGTTGCTTTTTTCTTGCTTTCCATTTTATCAATGCTTTATAAGAAAAATATAGATGAATGTGTTTAGGAAAAACCCCCTCAAAAATAATTTCCTTTTGTTTTGAAAATTTTCGACTAATAACTAAAGATAATCTTACGTATGTAGATTTTTTTACACCGAGGTGGAATACTATATCCCTTATTCTCAATTTACATAAAATAAAAGGCAACGTTTATACATTAGGTAGGCTTTTGGCAATTTTAAAAAAACAGGATCTTACAGAAAACAAAGATGCGGCAGAGGGCCTTTGGAAAAAGCTCCGCAAGACCAGAAAAAATATAACGGATCGAATCTATTCAGCTATTTCCGGGAAAAAAGTAATAGATGAAGAGTTATTAGAAAAAATTGAAGAGATTCTCTTCACTTCTGATATGGGCGTAGAAACAGCGGAAGAATTAATTGATGAGTTACGACAAGATATTAGCCAACACCATATTATAGACCCAGAAGGATTAACGGAGCAATTAAAAGAGAGAATTATCGCATTTTTAAATATTGGCTTGGAAACCTCAGACTTTACGGCAAAGTATGATTCCAATAAAAAGCCTAAAGTTATAATGTTTATAGGTGTTAATGGGGTAGGCAAAACTACTACAATTGCCAAGATGGCCTATCATTTTCAAAGACAGGGGCAAAAAATGCTATTAGTTGCGGCAGATACATTTAGGGCTGCTGCAACTGAACAGCTTGAAGTCTGGGGAAATAGAATAGGTTTAGAGGTGTTTAGTCAAAAAAGGGGGTCGGATCCCGCATCTGTTGTTTTTGATGCCCTGTCTTCGAAAAGGGCAAAAGATATGGATAAAATTTTGATTGATACCGCAGGAAGACTGCACACAAAATCAAATTTGATGGCGGAGTTAAAAAAAATCAAAAATGTATCAGAGCAGATAGTTTTCGGAGCGCCACATCAAGTTGTACTTGTAATTGATGCCACTACCGGACAAAATGCTATCGCCCAAGCCCATTCATTTGCCAAACAACTTGGTGTAACAGATATTATACTTACGAAACTAGATGGAACTGCAAAAGGTGGCATAGTAATAGGAATTTCTCATAAGCTGCACATCCCCATATCATTCATAGGAACCGGGGAAAGCATCGAAGACTTTCAGCCATTTAGCCCAAGAGAATTTGCAGAGGCAATCTTTAACT
>CAYMVB010000042.1:0-2228 GCA_964393665.1 uncultured Desulfobacteraceae bacterium
TGGGGTGCAGACAACAGTACGGATTATGCTGTAGTTGCCCTTTAGGGCAGTTTGTGTTGTGCCCGTCGGACTCTCCCGATGGGCACAACAAATAAAATCTCTGTGAACTCTGTGACTCTGTGGTGAATAATCGTTTCTCCGGCGCAAAAGTACTCCATCATTATCATGGGGTGCAGACAACAGTAAGTATTCTGCAAGAAGCACTATGTAGCCTTCATACAGTCTACATTTATTGGATTTGCAGGCACGTGTTTTATGGGTTGTATAATGAATTTTACTATACTTGATCAGGGTAGGATAAAAAGACAGGTAGATTTAGATAAAGGGGCAGGCTGTTGAAAGGCATAGCCTGCTCGGGACACGTATTTATAAGAGTGTCACGCATTTCTGTGGGTTTATAAAGAGGTAAAGATCCTGTCCCTCTTCCTGTGGGATGTAGTGAGGGATCTGGACCCTGATCATGGTTCCCTTTACATCGATAAAAAGGAAAAGAAAATTACCAAGATACGCCTTATTGATAATGGTCCCTTTAAAAAGGTTTTCTTTCTTTTCAGGTGGCTCTGCAAACACCGCTATATCCTCGGGTCTTATCGAGGCAAAAACACTTTTTCCTAATCGTGCGCTTTGAGCCTTAGGGATAGTGCACATCATTTTTTCACTAAATTGCGTTCTGACATAAACGAACGTTTTATCATCCAGGAACTTTGAGATTTCTCCAGGGATGAAATTCATGGTGCCTATAAAATCAGCAACGAATTTATTTGCCGGTTTTTGATATATCTCCTCGGCCGTTCCTATTTGTACAATGTTTCCCGAATCCATGACAGCGATTCTGTCAGAGATGACCATGGCCTCTGCCTGGTCATGCGTGACGTAAACAGAGGTGATGCCCATGCGCCTTACAAGGCTCTTGATTTCAAATCTCATCTTTTCTCTAAGCTTGGCATCCAGGTTGCTCAATGGTTCATCCAGGAGCAATACCTTTGGGTTTCCAACGAGGGCCCTGGCAAGAGCTACCCTTTGTTGCTGTCCTCCGCTCAGTTGGCTTGGGTATCTATCTTGCAACCCACTCAAACCTACTAATTCCAATACCTGTTGAGCCCTTTCCCGTATAATTTTCTTGGATAGCTTCTGAATTTTCAAACCGTAAATTATATTGTTGAATACCTTCATATGCGGCCATACCGCATAATTTTGAAAGACCATGCCAATTCCCCTTTTTGAGGGCTGAACAAATCCTTCCGAGAGCATTGGCTTTCCGTCAATAACGATGTCTCCCTCTTCCGGTCTTTCTAATCCGGCTATGCAGCGCAAAGTGGTTGTCTTGCCACATCCGCTAGGCCCAAGGAGTGTCAACATTTCTCCCTTGATTACCTCAAGCTGTACATGATTAACCGCCACTATGTTCTTAAAGCGTTTGAACAGGTTTTTTATCTCTATGAATGCCATTTCATATATCTCCGTAACTTATGCCCGATGTTCGATATGCCCTTGAGTATTGTTTTGCATACATGATTTTATGTACCTCCAGGACCCCATGCTGCCTTGAGGATACCCCCACCGATCCTTGATATTATCAGAAGAAGGATAAAGGTGATCACAATCATAAGAAAGGCCATGGCAGCGGCTATCCCGAATTCCATGCCGCGGTGCCAGTTTAAATAGATCCCAATAGGTAATGTCTCCCAACCTCCTCTATAAAGGAATATGGCCGTAGAAATTTCCTGAAATGCCATGATGAAAAACATAACGACGCCAACGAGCACCCCTTTTATTAACAAAGGCAACGATATATTAAAAAAAGTTCTAATTTTTCCAGCACCTGATACCTCAGAGGCCTCCTCAAGCGAGATGTCCAACTGGAGATATGAGGAGTGAGCCATCCGCAAAAAGTATGGCAGCCTCCGCGCAAAAAGGGCCAATGGCATAATGATCCAATGCGTCGCCAGGGGGATGCCTTGCCAGAATGCCAGGAGGTAACTCACGCCGACTGCTATGCCAGGAAAGGCAAGCATTAGTGTAATTACAAAGTCAAGGGCATTTCTCCCTGGAACACGGGTTCGCACAATGATATAAGACGCTGGAAGCCCAAATGCAATGCCGAAAGCCAGGGCTATGGCGCTGAAGACAAATGAATTTTGTATAAGCAGCGGAGATTCCATAAGGATGAGTTTAAAATTTTCCAAGGTCCAATATGTGGGGAATGGCTCAAGGACCCATCTCCTGGA
>CAYMVB010000043.1:0-6091 GCA_964393665.1 uncultured Desulfobacteraceae bacterium
ATATCATAAGAAACGTAATAACCTTTAGGCGCAGGCAATACCTCGTTCTCAGGAACATAGTTCGGCAGGTTATCAGGAATCTCCACTGACTTCATCTCCTCTCCCAACGCCTTGAATTTAATAAGCCATTTGTCCCAAAGCTCATCATAATGTTCAAATACATAGAAAACTCGTTTTTCAAATAGAGCGGCCTTTTCTCCAATAATTTGCTCTGGTGGGGGTGCAATAGCGCAAATATACATATAACAACCAACCATCCTCTGGGCAATGCCTTGTGCCGGTGGAATACAGAACACCCTGGTAGTGTATTGAGAAAGAGAAATCTGCCAGGCCTCCTGAAAGATGAGGTCTAACGGTGGCATGGGCTCAGGTGCATGTATTTTGTCCTGATACCAGAACTGATTGCTCTCCCACTCGCCTCTGTCCTTAGAAAAAAGATAATGAGACGGATACATTTCTTCCCATCCTTTAAGTTCTGGTGGAATCTGATACTCGTGAGGATCAGGAAATCTCGCTGCTTTTTCATCTGCCATGTCTATCCTCCATTTAAATTGTTATAAATAGTGCTGGTTTTTCAAGGTCTTTCTGAGATACCTTGAAAACATGAAATGCTTAAGAACTTTTCTTAAATATATCAATAGGATAGATGTAACAAGCAATATCCTTCATGACGGCGAGGTAGCAATTTAAATAATGTACCTAAATGAGCCTCTCTCCAGATTTGATGGTGGCGGAAAAAACGTTTTGCTTTCTTATGATAAATATTTTGGAAAGGCAAAAGAGTCTTAATAAAGCAAAATAAATTACACATAGTATGTTTTTCCCAGAATTCCTTTTTTAACAAAACCTGTCAATTTCTATTTTTTTATGTTATGTATAAGTTTTAGTTATAGATAAATCTTATCTATAAAATTTAACGACTATGATTAACTTCACTCAACTTAGGGACTTTTATCAGGTTGCTAAGAATCTTAATTTTACGGCCGCAGCAAACAAACTCTTTATCAGCCAGCCGGCAGTTACTGCCCAGGTAAAGCTATTTGAAGATTACTGTAAATTAAAGCTCTTTAAAAAGAGGGGTCGAAAAATTTACCTGACAGATGAAGGGAAAACCCTCTATAATTATGCCGTAAAGATTTTTGAATATGAAAGAGAAATTGAAAGCATAATTGAAGATATGAGAAAGTTAAAAAGAGGTACGCTGCGCCTTGGAACAACAAAGACATATGCTCGTTATTTCATGCCATTTCTTATATCAAGATATCATAAATCTTACCCTCAAATTAAAATCCACCTTGATGAAGGCAGTTCACTCGATATGTGCAATAGCCTTTTTAGTTTTAAAAACGAGCTGGTAATTGTTGCAAGGGCTATAGATAATCCTGATATTTGTTTCATGCCCTTTAGCCAAGAAGAGCTTATCATTATTCTTTCCCCAAGCCACCCACTCGTTAAGAAAAAAACCATCTCTCTTAAAGAAATTGCAAGGGAACCAATAATTATGAAGGAAAACGGATCTGGAACAAGAAAACAAGTGTGTGAATTGTTTGCCAAAAACGGGCTCACTCCAAATATATTGGTAGAAACAAGTAATACCGAATTTATAAAGCAGCTCGTAGCACGCAAATATGGCATCTCATTTTTAGTCAAGGCTGCGGTAGAAAGAGAGCTCAAAGAAAGAAATTTAGCCTCTGTCTCTATAGAGGGACCAAAAATACTTTTGGATGTTAGCATTGCATACCTTAAAAACTGCCATTTTTCACCTTCTGCCCAGACATTTATGGATATACTTAAAAAACTGACGCTAAAACAAAGGCCTAACACGGGTATAAGCAGCCTGAAAGACATGATAAACGTCTATAATAAATAGGGCCTGCATTTAATTACTATTGCCGAAGGTTTGAGATCAGATCTGAATGGGGGTTCATCCGTTTCTTGCGATATTCTAAGCGGTCTTGCTCGGGAGTCCAGAGCGAACTTTACATCGCCGCGTAAAATGTGGGACGTGGGACGCAGTCAGCCCCGGTTAACTAAAATCAATGATAATGTAACTTTTACTATACAGAGCTATGTTGAATGGCTCAAGACATCAAGGCAAGGAAAGATAAAGAGTGACGGGTGTTTATCCCGCCGATTCACCACACCACCAGAAAGACGGCGGGCAAGAAGAACTGACGAGAAGTAACCTCCAATTTGTACCTTGACAAGGTCTGAGGCTTTTTCCCCACCCTTACTTATTGATCTGATACCTATTTTTATTATCCATTATCTCATTAAAGGCCTTTGCTACTGCCTGAGCAAATTCAGGTGTATCTAAGTCTGCATCTATCTCGTGCACTTCTATATCAGATCTCAATTTTCTCTTTAACTCCTCTCCAAATATCTTATCCAGGTCTTTATCATAAAAGTCAGTGCCCTCTCTATCCACCGATGACCACCCGCCAAGGGGTATCAATACCTTAACAGGGCCCTTTGCCATATTGAGCTTTTCAGAAATTTTATCTGCCACCATGGTCATCTCATCAGCAGACAACCTTATAAACGTACGGGCTGAATCATAGCGGTACTTCTTTCTTGACTCGTAATCGGGCTTGTAATTTCGTTTCAAAGGGGAACCAAAATTTACACCGCTCGTGGTAATAATCTGCGGTAAACCTAGTTTTCCAGCATTCTCAAGCCTATCAGGGCCTGCAGACCTCGAAAAACCAAGAAGCTCCTCTCCTACCCCTCCCGGGGCAAGGTCTATTACTGCAGAGAAGGTATGTTGTTTGCCTATCATCTCCTCCATTGCCCTGTCCCCAATCCCAGCAGCAGAAAAGCCAATCACCTGATAATCTCTTTCCAGGAGTTTCCTGACTGCCACTGCGCAGTTTTCGCAGGGACCGAAATGGGTCATTGCAATGAGAGGTTTTTCATCTTCAGCCTCTAAAAAAACAGGTGACTCAAAAGATCCCTCTACCATGCCACATATAGCGCCAGCAGCCCTAGTTAAAACATTTTTTAACATCTGGTTTATCCCAGCAAATTCAACAACCGTGTGCATCAATGTTATATCTGCAGTGCCTATATACCTGGAACAAAAACCCGGGATTGATGCAGTGCTTGATACGGCTATTTTCGGTACTCCAAATGCAAGGGATTTCATAACAGCTGTCCCAAGTTGTGTGCCAGTAGTTCCTCCCAAACTCATCAAACCAGATAGATGACCCTCATTATACATCTTCTGTATCTTTTGACTTCCCCCTTCTATCATTACAGGCATGCGTTGGCCCCGGTTTGTTATAGATGCAATCTCTTTTGGGTCTCTTCCGCTTGCTATGATAATCTCTTCACGCGTAATATCACATGGCCCCTGGGCCTCCCCAATCAATCCGATGTCCATTATTAAAGCCTTATGGCCAAGAAGTTCTATTTGACTCTTTAAAAAAGCTGCCTCCTCCCACTTCTCCTCTGCCATCACCAGAATTGTTATTGCCGAATTCATCTTACTCCATAAAAAACGATTGTTTACTCATTTTGCCTTGAATATACTCGACAATTTTTTCCATACCATGTAACAGGCATTTCTCTATATCATTGATGTATGATAAAGGGTAATTATGAGGCCAAATCCAAGCCCCTGTGTTTTTATCTATATCCGGAAGTTTCATGGAATCTCCAATGTCTAAATCAGACTGATTAGAGCCAAATACAAATTCTTTTAATGTAAATATCTTACCGAACGATTCTGGGTAGATTTCAAGGATTTCATCTCGAATTCTCTGATCTACAGGCAAGATCAATGCAGCCTCAGCAATCATTTTCTGATCTATTTGCCTGGAACGGTAAGGAGAAATATTTATTCCCTTCTTAGACAAAAAAGATATAGCATAAATGTTAGGAGCCTTGTTAAAGTATGGTTGCTCGAATATCACGCCATTTTTCCTGGCATGCTCAAGATAAGACCTTGGGAATATGCCGGCAGACTCTATGTTTATCTTATCAGACAATTGAGAATAATCGTTTTTCAATCTCTGTTTGAAAAGATTCTCTGCTATCACGCTCCTTTCTCGGTTACCGCAACAGACAAAAAGCATTGATAATTTATTACTAATTTTACTTACCTCATTGAAAAGAAATTATATCTGCCCGCCACTTATGATATCGCGCCTTCTTCCCTCAGTTTAGCTGTTATTATCTTTACCATTTCCTTTCTGTCGATCTTTCCACTTTCTCCAACAAGAGGGAAATTTTCTACTACCTCTAACCGTTCCGGAATTTTAAACGGGGCTATCTTTTTGCTCTTTAGATATTCAACCATCTCTTCAAAGACAAAGTTTTCCCCCTTTTTAACAGTAACAAAAGCGCACGCACGCTCACCCATTGTTTTATCAGGCATAGGAATAACTGCAGCATTTGTAACCTTTGCGTATGCTAGTAAATAGTCCTCAATCTCCTTGGGGTATATATTTTGTCCACCGCGAATTATGATGTTTTTCTTTCTTCCCATTATTTTCAAATAGCCGCCATCAATAACGGTAACTAAATCGCCAGGTGTTGCAAAACCACTTTCATCAAAGGCCTCTTCCATAGTCTTATCAAGGTCTCTGTAATAACCAATAGAATTGCCAGGTCCTTTAAACCACAATGTCCCCACGCCACCTTTCTCTACTGGTTTTCCTGAATCATCAAGCACCTTAATTTCAATACCCGGGTGCAGCCTTCCCACAGTTGTATATCTCTGTTCCTTATCAGCAGTTATAGGAACACCAGAAATAGATCCTGTATCCTGCGTACCATATGTACCCAGTATAGGGCAGCCAAATCTTTCCTCTGCCTCTTTTGCCAAAGGCGGGGGCAGATACCCGCCTGCAGTTTTTATAATTCGAAGGCTCGATAAATCATAGTTATCTATAGGTAGTTCTAAAAGTCTTGCCAGTTGAGTTGGAACTAATGCTATAACCGTGACCCTTTCAACCTCCATAAACCTAAGCGTTTCTTCTCCTCTGTATTGGTATTCCAAGGCTATTTTAGCTCCCCCTACAGGTGCTGTAACATATGCAGGGGTGCCCCCAGCTGCACCTGCAAGTGGAGCAATTGTCAGGACACAGTCATCAGCGCCAAGCTGCCAATTCCTAACATGAGCCTTTGCAGTCCATATCTCACGAGCGGCAATACGGTGTTCGATTAATTTTGGTAGCCCGGTTGTGCCTGTAGTAGTAACAAGAAATCCGACTTCTTCTACAGGGTCTAATTGTCTTGCCCGTAACTCAATGCCGTCATATTTCTCCTCATAAGGGTTGGCCATTATCTCTTTTAAGGAAATACACCCTTTGGGAACATCATCACCGATAACAATAATATGCTTAAGGTCTGATAAACCTTTCTGGAGATCCCTTACCATCTGGAAATAATCAAACCTTCGGTAATCCCGTGGAATAACAATGCATACAGAATCTGTTCTTCCCGCAATCTCTGACAATTCGCTCTGTCTAAAGGTAGTCATCACAGGGATAGACAAGATGCCTGCCTTTTCACAGGCAAGACGGACGAGAACTTGCTCAACACAGTTAGGCAACTGCACAATCAACCTATCATCCCTTTTTAGCCCTATGTCTTTTATAATGGCAAATGCAATTCTATCTATTTCCCTCTGTGCCTCTGACCACGTCAACCTGCTCCCGAGGGAATCTACAAGTGCCTCTTTATCAGGCCATTGTCTTGCATTCCTGTCCCAGTAATCAGGTAAAATGGTTTTGTCCCAATAGCCTTCCTGTAAATTCTTCTCTATTTCCATCTGATCATAACGAACTGGTTTCATACAATTAAACCTCCTTGCATGCTGAAGGGCCCCTTGTTATTCATTTTTACTTCCCCACCTCTCAAACAAATTGTGCTCAATGCCAAAATAATCAAAGACCTTCCCAACAGTATGGTGAATGATATCATCTACTGTTTTAGGGTGGTGATAGAAAGACGGTATTGGTGGCATTATATTGGCCCCCATATCCGCAGCCATGCCCATGAGCATTATGTGTCCCTTGTGAAGGGGAGTCTCACGAACCAGTAAAACTAATTTCCTTTTTTCTTTTAATGTTACATCTGCTGCCCT
>CAYMVB010000044.1:0-7845 GCA_964393665.1 uncultured Desulfobacteraceae bacterium
AACCCACAGATCCAGAGATTTCTCGGCGTAACTCCAGGTATGGGCAAGGCCCTGGGCTTAGATGAGAAATGGGCATACAACATTATTAAACAGGTTGGCAACTACGGTGAAATATTTGAACGCACTGTTGGCGTAAACACACCTCTTGGGTTAGAGCGCGGCCTCAATGAGTTATGGACTAAAGGCGGCATAATGTACGCATCGCCCATTAGGTAAAAAATAGCAAAGATGTCCCTTCAGAAGAGGGACATCTTTCTTCCTTCAGCACTTGATTTATCATAAAACTTAATCTATGTGATCATGTTTTGGAGCATCTATAAGCGGAAAACTGGAAGGGAAATATAATACGGCTAATTTATGGATAATGCACTATCAGAAAAGGTACCCTTCTGGCTCGACCCTAAAAAAAGATCTTTTATCTACCAAATTTTTATATTTTGCATGGTCGGCCTTCTTGCCTATTATCTTGTCTCTAATACATTAACAAACCTTAAAAGGCAGTCAATTGCCACTGGCTTTGGTTTCATTCAAAAAGAGTCTTCCTTTGAAATAGGTGAATCCCTTATTCCCTATTCTGCAGCTGATACCTATGGTAGAGCCCTTATTGTAGGAGCTTTAAACACATTAAAGGTTTCTTTTGTAGGAATTATTTTCAGCCTGATTATTGGGACTATTATTGGTGTAGGCCGACTTTCATCAAACTGGTTAGTCTCAAAAATATCATCAATCTATATTGAGGTCATGCAGGATATACCTATACTTCTCCAGTTGTTTTTCTGGTATGCCCTTTTTTATGAGGCACTGCCTTCTCCTCAAAATTCACTGAGTCCATGTAAAGGGGTATTCTTGTGTAACAGGGGAGCAGCCTTTGCCGTACCTACAGCACACCCTGCCTATACATACATGCTTTTAGCGCTTTTAATTGGGGCCATATCCGCTTATGTAATTAGACGCTGGGCCAGAAAACGGCAGGAAAAAACAGGACAGTTATTTCCTGTTTTTACGGTTTCTGTAGCTATTATAGTAGGCTTGCCTCTTATAACGTGGGCTCTCTATGGCGCTCCTTTAAAAATGAATATACCGAGGCTTTCAGGCTTTAATTTTGTTGGAGGAGTCACTGTAAGCCCTGAATTTATTGCGCTTTTTCTCGGTTTAGTGTTATACACTGCAGCATTTGTGGCAGAAGTGGTAAGAGCCGGAATTCAGTCAGTCAGTAAGGGACAAACTGAGGCTGCCATGGCAATCGGGCTAAAAAAAGGGGCTATATTAAATCTCGTCGTTTTGCCCCAGGCCCTTAGAGTCATCATTCCTCCGCTTACAAGCCAGATGCTAAATCTTACGAAAAACAGCTCCCTTGCAGTTGCTATTGGGTACCCGGATTTTGTCTCTGTAGCTAATACAACAATAAATCAGACAGGACAATCAATAGAAGGAGTTGCATTAATTATGACGATATACCTCATCTTTAGCTTGTCAACATCAGCTTTTATGAATTGGTACAATAAAAAAGTAGCGCTTGTGGAGAGGTGATACGTTTTGGAAACGTTTAGCGCACATATAAAAGAGGATTTAAAACCCCCGAGGGTAAATGTAGGAATTATAGGGTGGATACGGGCAAATTTATTCAACGGGGTTTTTAACTCAATTCTGACCATGGTGACACTTTTTCTTCTATGGAAAACAATTCCTCCATTATTGCAATGGGCATTCGTCGACAGTACATGGCTTGCAGGCAGTGCTTCTTGCAGACAGTCTCCCGGCGGTGCATGTTGGTCGATCATCTCAAAAAATTTCCGGTTTATCATTTTTGGTTTTTACCCTTATGAGTTACAATGGAGACCGCTTGTTGCCATGATTATCCTTGTTTCCTTGCTTTTCTATAGCAGAAATAGAAACAACTGGAAAAAATCATTGGGATATGCCTGGATAACTGGGCTTATTTTAATGGGAACCTTGATGAAAGGAGGCCTTCTTGGCTTAAAATCAGTGGAAACCACCCAGTGGGGAGGCCTGCCTCTGACTTTGCTCCTTGCTGTTTTTGGTTTAACTGCCGCCTACCCACTTGGGGTTGTCCTTGCACTGGGACGTCAATCGAAAATGAAGGGCGTAAAAGTATTGTCCATACTTTATATTGAATTAATACGTGGTGTGCCCTTAATAAGCCTGCTTTTTATGTCTTCTATAATTTTCCCCCTTTTCCTACCTGAAGGCATAACAATAAACAAAATTCTAAGGGCACAGGTGGCAATTATACTTTTTACTGCAGCCTATATAGCTGAAGTAGTTCGTGGTGGACTTCAGGGTATGACAAAAGGCCAATATGAGGCCGCTGAATCACTGGGGTTAAATTATTATCTAACGCTGCGGCTGGTTATACTGCCCCAGGCCCTTAAAATAGTAATTCCCCCGACCGTAAGCATTCTTATATCCGCCTTCAAGGACACATCCCTTGTCGTGATTATAGCCCTTTTCGACTTACTTAAGACTACGCAGTCAGTACTTTCAAATCCAGAGTGGATGGGATTTAGCAGAGAGGCATATATATTTCTTGCTATTCTTTATTTTGCAGGCTGTTTTTCCATGTCTAACTATAGTAGAAAACTAGAAAGAGAGCTTTCAAGGGGATAATTTTAGCTAACGTAACCATGCAGGGCATAGCCCTGATCTGATCATGGTTATTATAAATAACATACAATTCAGTACAAAAAACAATTATGGACTTTTTTATTCTTAACAATAATAACGTACCTATTTGCCTTTTATTTTTGTTTCATACTAAGGGTACTCGAGGTGTTAATGAACAAGTTACCTAAAGAAAAAAAGGGAAACCAGGCTATTGATGGCCCAATAATTGAAATTTCAAACATGCATAAATGGTTTGGAGATTTTCACGTCCTTAGGGGCATAGACCTTACTGTGCAAAAAAAAGAGCGCATTGTCATCTGTGGACCATCAGGCTCCGGAAAATCAACCCTTATAAGGTGCATCAATAGACTGGAAGAGCATCAGAAAGGTAAAATTACGGTAGATAATATTGAGCTAACAAACAATGTAAAGAATATTGAAAAAATTCGTACAGAAGTTGGTATGGTTTTTCAAAATTTTAATCTCTTTCCCCATCTTACAATAATTGAAAATCTTACGTTGGGGCCAATATGGGTTCGCAAAACACCAAAGGCAAAGGCAGAAGAGGATGCTATGTTCTATTTGAAGAAGGTTAACATAGAAGAGCAAGCCAAAAAATATCCGGGCCAGCTTTCCGGTGGCCAGCAACAGAGAGTAGCTATTGCCCGCAGCCTGTGCATGAACCCAAAGGTAATGCTTTTTGACGAGCCAACATCTGCCCTTGATCCTGAAATGATTAAGGAGGTGCTTGATGTCATGATTGACCTCGCCCATGAGGGCATGACTATGATAGTGGTTACCCATGAGATGGGTTTTGCTAAGAGTGTGGCTCACAGAGTTCTCTTTATGGACTTTGGCCAGATTGTAGAAACAAATACACCAGAAGAATTTTTTACAAACCCTCAAAACGAGAGGACAAAGCTATTTCTCAGCCAAATTTTGTAACAACTTATTACATTTTCATGAATCCCGAATTGCTACTAGCTATTTACACTGCAACACTACCTGTTTGTCAAATAAACACCAGAGATAACCAAGATAGCTCCAATAGCCAGAGATAGAGTTATCGGCTCCCCTAGAACAAAAAAAGCTATTATTATTGCGCTTATTGGAACAAAATTTATAAACTGGCTTGCCTTCATGGGGCCCACGGCTTTTATCCCTTCATAATACCAAAAAAATCCGAGTACAGTCCCAAAGAATCCAAGGTAAAAAATTGCTAACCATGCATCCAAAGGATAATACATAAGATTTTTTGTTATACCCTCAAAATAGGCTGGTATAAACAAGGCGATGGTACCTATCATTGAAGAATATGAAACTGCAATAAGGGGAGAAAGGCTTTTCATAATAGATTTCCCAATTAAAGAATAGGTTACCCAACTTCCAACACAAAGGAGGATATAAAATTCGCCCCACCCTATTCCCCCATTAAGTATTTCATTGAAATTTCCCCGGGATATAACAATTATAGCGCCTGTCACTGATATGAGTACACCACAGATTTTTACCAGATTTAATTTTTCCTTAAAAAAATAAGCGGATAGGAGTGTAATAAATACGGGATTATTTGCGATTATAAGTGATGCCCTGCCTGCATGAATTAATGTAAGCCCCTTAAAGAAAAAAATATTGTAGGTGAATATGCCAGTCATTCCAAGCAGAATAAGGGGAATAATGTGGTTATTCTTTATTGCTGGAAGCCGGCCATTCGTTCTCCATAACAGCAGGATAAAAAAAATTGAGGCAATAGCGAATCTTAAAAATGCGGCTGAAGCAGGAGTCACATTTCTGCCCACTATTCTGCCCGCAATAAAGGTGCCGCCCCAAAAAATGGCTGTTAAAAGCAGCTTTATGTGTAGTGTTGACAAGAACCTCTTTCGCATTAATTAATCTCCATACCTCCGATTTTTGAAACATTTTAGCTTTTACTATAGTTTTGCTTTTTTGCCAAAAAAGGATATACTATCACTCAGTATCTTGATGTTTTCAAGATAATAACCATGAGTCAAGCTCTTTAGAACGAAAAAAATATGATTTTGTTTATTGCCTTAGTAGCAACAACATAAGGAAAAAAAGCAAGGCGGGTTTATTCTTTGCTTCAACTATCAGTAATTTAAAAAAATACGGTTATTGCTAGTTATTGAGCTAAAAGGCTGAATAATTTCAACGCGTCTTTTCCAAGGTTTTTTATAAATAGAAGGAGGAATATGCATTGGCTATCACTAAAGAATTGCTGGATATCCTTGTATGCCCGAAATGCAAAGGGGCTATACATGTAAATGATACTGGAGATGGACTCATATGCGATCATTGCAAGCTTTTATACGAAATAAAAGATGACATCCCTATTATGATGATTGATGAGGCCAAGACTATTGAATGAGTGACTTACCCGGAATTATTATGCACTAACTATAGTTGATCAGTGACTCCCATATATTAAAGTCAATTAGTCATCATTTTATTTAGTACAGCTGGCAGATGGTGCTTTAATATGGCCCGCCTCCATCGGTTAGTGTACATTTTTCGTAACCATGCCCTGCTATATTTGGTTTTTATTCGCGCCTTGTCGAAATCAATTATGTATATCTTTCCACTGCCATCCATAAGAACGTTGCCAGGATGCAGATCTATATGTAGAATACTATTATTGATCAATAGTTCTATTTGCCCTTCCAGCTTTTCCAGGGCTTTTTCAGTGCGCTTCAAGTCCTTTACGCTCAGTTCCGCGAGAGTTTGGGCGTGCTCTATCTCCCTTGTCACAAGCCATGCATGGTAAAAAAAACCACCCGTAAATGCAAACGCGACAGGTTCCGGTGAACTTATGTTGAGTTTTTTTAACCAATGCAGGAACTTATATTCAGATTCACATCGTGGCCGACCCATCTTCAGGTATGTCCTTTTATTAAAATGCCGAATAATTCCGCCGCGGGAGTAATTTTTTATTACCACCCGCCCTACCCCTCGGAGCTCAATCCTCAAAAATTCATTTCTCCCCCCAAGCGCTGACCTCCCGGTTCTTAGTGGGCGCTTAAAACATGCTTCCAATTGATCCATCTGAAGCTCGCTCAGACCCAACTCTGAGCCAATATGAAAGGAATTATAGGTCTGTATTCTTGACATTTTCTATGTTCAGATTCTTACATATTTTTCAATTCCCAGCTCAATCTTCTCTATTACCTCCCCGGGGGTAATAAGTTCCATCCTGTTAGGGCGCGTTTTTCTGGTTATTGGTGCATCCTCTTCTCCTGGGTTATTGTATTTATCAATTAATAGGTCATGATATTTTTTATACGGACCACATCTTCTGGGGTCTGAATATCCATAAAGACCTACTGTGGGAACATCTAAGGCAACTGCAATATGAAGGGGGCCCGTATCCGGCGATACAACCATGGACGAGCCAGAAATTTGAAGAATCATGTTGCGAATTGGTTCTCCCAGCGCAACTGCGGGATTGCTTTTACATAAACCGCAAATCTTGTCCGCAATTTTTTTTTCAAAAGTACTTGGGCCTCCGATAAGCATAGGCTGCATTTTTACTATATTGTTAACATAATCTATTACCTGTGCATATCCCTGAGGATGCCAATCTTTCTGTATATTGGAAGACGCAATAACAAAACTTATCACTGGCCTTTTAAAGCCACGAAAAAATGATTTACGCCATTCCCTTTCATCATCTGTAAACGTTACATTCCATTCAATTGGATAGTCTTTTACCTCAAGGAAATCCAAAAATTCAAAAAATTGATCCTGCACATGCTGATTTGGTCGAGATGGTATTCTTTTATTAGTTGCCAGCCAGTGAAATTCTCTGGATCTTTTTACATCAAATCCAAGTTTGTTATTGGCCCTTACAAACATAGAGATGAGGCTTACTTTAGCACTTACTTGAGGGATTAATACAAGGTCATAATATTCTTCTCTTAGCTGCCCGAATAAATTACGCCATGATTGCAATCCCCCCTTTCTCTCATAGATAATGAAGCGGTCTATATTTTTCTGGTATTTTACAATTTCATACGGGAGAGTCTGCAAAATCCATGTAAGATGGGCATCTGGATAACCCTTGCGGAGTCCATTAACAAAAGCTAATGCGTGAATAACATCTCCCAGGGCCGACGTTCGAAGTAAACAGATTTTATTTGCATTAATTCTCGGCATGTCTTTATTCTATGTTGTTACATTTTATAAACAGTCGCTATTGAGTTTTGCAAGACTACCTGTTTTGGTAGCTGTATAAAAGATACAAAAACTGGTGCAGTTACGTAAACTTCCTCTCTCCGGATGTAATATTTCACCCCGACCGCAGAAAGCCTCGGCTTTAGCCGTGGATGAATGCGCCTATTGTCGGGGTGTCGCACCACTGAGCGCCGCCGTTCGCGAAGCGACTTGGCGAAACCAGGTGGAACCCCATGGGCAAGCCCGTGGGGTTCCACCTGACACAGACCCTGTTAAATCTATATGTTTTTTCATAAAAAATCAATTTATTATGCGCACTGAACCATGGTTACTCTGAGGATTGAGAGCACCCATTTTGTTGTTTTAAACTTCTAAAGTAAATTTTAATATGTTATAGATTTTAGGGCACCCTTTATGCTGCCTTTCTTATCTTTCTGAAAAATCGACACGCTTTTCAGTTCCTTGAAGTAACCGTGTAAAAATATGCTCAATACGCTCAAATCAAACAGGAAAAAAAGGATAACCAATGAAAATTGAGATATCGACTGGAGAGTTAGTAGACAAGGTCTCTATTCTTTCAATCAAGAACAAAAAAATACTAAATAAGGATAAATTGAAAAACATAACAAAAGAATACAATATAATTTTAAGATCAATGCAGCAGGCTGGTATATATGTAACTTCCAAAGAATACAAGGCATTAGAAACAATAAACTTAAAACTTTGGGATATTGAGGATAGGATCAGGGCAAAAGAGGCCAAAAAAGAGTTTGATGACGAATTCATTCAGCTTGCCCGCAGCATATATTTCACAAATGATGAGAGATCAAAGATAAAAAAGGAAATAAACTTGAAATATGGTTCAGGAATTATTGAAGAAAAAGAATACATGGAATATCAATAAACCAAATTAAGGGTTTTGTGTTGCAATCTAAAAAACCATTATTATCCGTTATCATTATCACAAAAAACGAGGAAGATCGGATAGAAACCTGCCTCCAATCTGTTTTACCTGTTGCAGATGAAATTATA
>CAYMVB010000045.1:0-2687 GCA_964393665.1 uncultured Desulfobacteraceae bacterium
AGAGACTGAAAGAAATATAAATCAGACCCTTTTGTTAATCACCTTTATTACAATCATCCTGGTGCTGATTGTAATGGTTATATCCTATTTTTTCATGAAAAGGAGTGTTATTAAGCCCCTACGTCGAATAATTTTTAACATGAATGAAGGTGCGGAACAGGTTGCCTCTGCGTCAACACAGCTGGCCTCTGCAAGCCAGTCCTTGGCAGGAGGCGCAAGCGAGCAGGCCGCGTCTATTGAAGAGACATCATCCTCGTTGGAAGAGATGTCATCTATGACAAAACAGAATGCGGATAATGCTACCCAGGCAAACAATTTTATGAAAAATGCAAATCAGGTAATTGGAAAGGCAAATGAATCCATGGATGGTCTTATCAAATCGATGAAGGAAATCTCAAAATCCAGCGAGGATACGCAAAAAATCATAAAGACCATAGATGAAATTGCATTTCAGACTAACCTCCTTGCCCTGAACGCAGCGGTTGAGGCCGCAAGGGCTGGTGAGGCGGGAGCAGGCTTTGCCGTGGTGGCAGACGAGGTAAGAAGCCTTGCTATAAGGGCTGCGGATGCTGCAAAAAATACAGCAGATCTGATCGAAGACACAGTTTATAAGATAGACCAGGGCTCAAACATTGCCTCCAGCACAAATGAGGCCTTTGGAGAGGTAGCAGAAAATGCCTCGAAGGTAGGCGAGTTAATAGGAGAGATTGCAGCTGCCTCTAACGAACAATCCCAGGGGATAGAGCAGGTAAATGTTGCGGTTGGTCAGATGGATAAAGTGACACAGCAAAATGCCGCTGATGCTGAAGAGTCTGCATCAGCCGGCGAGGAGATGAATGCTCAGGCGGAACAAATGAAGGCAATTGTTAATGAGCTCGTGGCATTAGTTGGGGGAGAAAACAGGACTGTTAGACAGAACAAAGGCGCAGTGATGATAGAAAGTAGCCACGTGTCTCAGGGGCGTATGTATAGGGAAAAAAGGGGGCATCTAGAGAATGCCACTGAAGGGAAAGTGAAGGCAGCTAAGGCTCCAAAGGAGAATTCAAAGGACCTTAAGCCGCATAAGGAAAAACGGAAAAGCCCGGAGGATGTTATCCCTATGAATGATGATGACTTTAAAGATTTCTGATATTAGATAAAAGAGGGGTTTTTCATTATTCGCGCTTAAGCACCAATAAACGAGCCATCTACTCTCCTTCATTTTGACAAAAGGGCACCTCAAAAGAGAATGAACCTCCCCGCGGCAAGCCTCAGGGAGGCAGACCCTAAAAGATATTAAACCCGTGCTTTATGAAATCAATTTTTTGATTATCATCATTGAGGAAAGGCTGATTTCTATAGGAGAGCAAAGAGAAATGGATTACATACAAATCCTGCGTATATTGTGGTTAGAGAGAGAGAGGGTGTGTATAAAAGGAGAGTAAAAGCTAGGTGCTAAAAGTTTTTTAACGAAAAAGCCTATTATGAGCCCACATCTTTTCTAAAAATAAATCAATTTTTTTACCAGATAAAGTTTCCTCTACCTTTGTAAAATACTCGCCTATAGGGCGTTGAAGACTGCGTTGTTTCCCCAGGAGGGCCATTCGTTCGAATAGACTAATATAGCCTTTAGATA
Source organism: uncultured Desulfobacteraceae bacterium (assembly GCA_964393665.1). Classification (GTDB taxonomy): domain Bacteria; phylum Desulfobacterota; class DSM-4660; order Desulfatiglandales; family B25-G16; genus M55B121. The sequence continues at coordinate 1,616 of CAYMVB010000045.1, forward strand.
ATGCATACTCGCAAAATTTATCGTTAAATCTTCCCTCTATAGCCCTGGATTGCAGTATAATCTTAATATCAATGGGTGATAGCATGCCCCACGAAACCGCGATCTGCCCAACTGGAGGACGCTGGCGTTTTTGCCAGGATATTGAATTCACGAGCATTTTCCAAGAAATAAGGCCGGAGTAATATAAAAATTGTGCTGTTAAAAGCTTCCGTTTTGGCATAGACCCAGTATAATAATGATCTGAGAAGACATCTTTGTTGCTATAGTATTGAGGACCGCTGTTTTTGACGTTGCTTTTTTCGTTAAGGATAATTTTATTTTTATTTTCAATGATAGATATGAGTTGCTCATAAGCAGTTGCTGCCTTTATAAACTCTTGGTTCATGATATATTTATCTCTCCCCACTATTTGTGAGCGGTCGGGATGAGTTTCAAAAACCTTTTTTCTGTATGCAGCCTTAAGCTCTGATGGTTGAATCTCCCTTAAAGCCTCGTAAGATAAATCAGTGCAATTACCGAATAGTACATTATAATAATCCAAGAGACTTTCCTTTGATATAAATTCTGCCAAATCCTATCCCTTCTGGAATTAATTTCATATAAACATATGCTACCCAATATATTGTGTATTTGTCAAGGTAAAATTATTACATGTAGGTGCTGAAGAAAATAATAGTAACTAAGGAATATAAACGAAGTAAGCCCGAGTTTTTTATTTTATTCTTCTGGTTACTTTGTATAAAATACAGTAATATTTTAACTTGATATATCGCTTATTTATAAGAGGAAACCTATTTGTGGCAAGGATATTGCATTATTAAGATAGCAAGGCCAAATAGAAAACGAACAACAAAGAAGCTTGTGTAAAGAATTATCTCTATGGAATAACAATGGGTTATAAGAACTTAAAAATTGGTGCACCTAAAAGTTATGCTATTTATAAAAGATATCGAAGAATATTTTTTCTTTTCTCCGTGTCTTTGTAGCTTAGTGGCTGAATAGATACGTTTATTTTATATATTTATTACTTTTAACTATAGGTTTTTTGATGGAAATTACCTCAAAGCAGTTC
>CAYMVB010000046.1:0-6601 GCA_964393665.1 uncultured Desulfobacteraceae bacterium
AATAGAACCATTATTTTTATTAAAAAACTGCTCGATACTAGGAAAGAGGGGATCTACCATTATCTTTAGCCCCTTTAATCTATAAAGAAGCCATGCAAACCTTTCATAAGATAGCACGCTTCCCATAACATGGGCTATAGCTGCCTCAATTTCAGAGGCCTCATCAACCACTAATTGATCATGGAATGGTAGAATGTTAAACTCCGAGAGCAAATCATAGGCAAGGAGGTGATGATTTACAATAAGAATATCCGTATTGTATAGATATCTAAAATGACGATAATAAAAACAATCATGATAAAAGGGGCACTTCCTTCCGTTGCAATCTTGAGAATTACCACAGATATTTGACCAGAACTCCGGAACAAATGGAAGTTCATTTTTTTCCCCGGTTTTTGTTTTTTTTAACCATTCTAGAAATTTTAGATATGCCGTGCTTGTCTGTGAAAATTCCCTTTCCCTTTTGATACAAACATAATTGTTTTTCCCCTTTAAAACGCCAAAGGAAAATTTTTTTGGAATCGTCTTCTGTAGAAAAATAAGGTCCTTTTCTGCGAGCTGATCTTGCAGGGCAATAGAGGCGGTTGACACAACGGTTTTTTTACAGGATAATATTGCCGGGATAAGATAAGCGAAGGACTTGCCCACACCTGTACCAGCTTCTATAAGTAGATTTGCTTTATCCCTTATACAGCGTAAGACATCTTTTGCCATCTCAAGCTGCTCGGGTCGATCCTCATATTCTGGAAATCTGTTTTTTAGTACATCAAAAAATGATGTTAATTCCTCCAGGCCTTACCTCCTCTTTTCTTATTCCCTGTTTCTCTTTGTCTAGCTTACGTACTCATCCCTCAATGCTTTTTTAAAAATTTTGCCTGAACCAGTCTTCGGAAGAGACGGCAAAAAGGATACTGATTTGGGGGCCTTGTAGCGGGCAAGGTTCTGTTTGCAAAATTCAATAATTTCTTTCTCTGAAACTGACATCCCTTCTTTTAAAACAATGCCGGCGTGAACAGCCTCTCCCCATTTTTCATCGGGCACTCCTATAACAGCTGCCTCTAATATTGCCGGATGCTCATACAAAACATTTTCAACCTCCGTGGAATATACATTTTCACCGCCAGTTACAATCATGTCCTTTTTTCGATCCACAATATTCACGTAGCCCTGGCTATCTACAACCGCCAGATCCCCTGTATGGAGCCACCCATCTTTGATTGATTTTTCTGTCTCCTCAGGTAAATTCCAATAGCCTGGAGTAACGCTATCGCCCTTTACAACAATTTCTCCAACCTCTTTGTCGTCCCAATTCACCTCGGAACCATCATCTTTAAGGACCTTTAGCTGTACAAATATAACCGGCCTGCCTGTAGCAGCCTTATATTTAAATTGCTCATTTTCAGGGTGACATTTCAGATAATCCTTCAATATTGACATGGTGAGATATGGGCTGGTCTCAGTCATGCCGTAGGTTTGAACATAGTCACACCCAAATGCATCCATGATTTTCTTGACTATCTCCGGGGCAATAGGGGCACCCCCGCTTAGCATCACACGAAGGGAGGAAAAATCATATTTTGCTATATCACTATCGTTCACCATGAGATTCAACATCGTAGGGATCATGTTTGTCAAAGTAACCCTCTCCCTTTCCATTAAGGCCATCACCGCCTTCGGCTCAAATTCAGGAACCATCACATGGGTTCCCCCAACCCAAGTTGTTGCCCAGGTAGCCCAAGCATCTGCCAGATGAAACATAGGTGCCACGTGAATCCAAATATCCTCATCAGACATTTTTAATTCAGCAATGGTACCAAGGGCATGGTAAGCCACATTCTTATGCGTAAGCATAACACCTTTTTGACGCCCAGTAGTGCCGCTTGTGTAGTAAAGCTGGGCAATATCGTCTCCATTGGCATTGGCATCAATCACATTTCCCTTTAATGGTCTCATTAAGTCCTCTATTGAAGTCCCATCTTTAGGTATAACCCCTTTAGAGGTCCAAAAGACATCTATGCTCGCTTCCGTTTTATCCAAACCATCCTGGACTAATTGCGAAAACTGTGGCTGTGCAATTATAACCTTTGCCCCCGTATCCTTTAAAATAAATGCAAGTTCTCTTGCAGATAATCGATAATTTATTGGGCAAAGAATAATACCCAAGAAGGCGGTTGCATAATATGCCTCAAGAAAATAATGACAATTCTGATGGATGATTGCCACACGATCACCCTTGGTCAACCCCTGGTTTCTAAGAGCCTCTGCAAGCTTATAAATACGTGAGGCAAATTCCCGGTATGTAAATCGATCCTCCCCGCAGATAACTCCAATTTTATCTGGATATAGGCGAGAAACCTTAAAAATAGATTCCGCAAGATTCATTTCAGACTCCTTATTCCATATTATTTTCTTTTTGCTTTCTGATTGTTACTATTTAGCGGTTTTGACAATAATGTGTCAAGCAGGAAAAAGGTTTCGGGCATATGAAGTAAATTTCTACCGAAAAATTTGTTATGCTTATAGAAACTATATAAAAAGGAGACTATTAAAGCGCACATAAAATTTTTATTGCCTTTGGTCTTTTGTTTATCTATATTTTTGAAAAAATTTTTTGCGTTATCATCATAAATGCCTGATACAAGCTTCTATTTTCTAAAAGCTGGAGAACTTTAAAAATTGTTGTCATTCACGCCCATAAATGTTTTTCAACCCTTTAAATGTCTCGCTTTTTGTAGCGAAACGGAAATCCCGTTTACGGGGTCGGAACGAAGTGGAGATCCCGAAGACGGGGGACGGCAGGTAAATCAAGGAAAATATGTAAAATCACGCTTTACAAAAACAATTCTTTAACTTTAATGGCTGTACGGAGCTCTCAGCTCAAATATGTTCCTCATTTTCTATAATAAAATGCAATTTTAAAGATGATTAAAGGAGGGTAATCAGATGTTAGAACAAGGATTGGTACAGATTTATACTGGAAAAACAAGCCGAATAAACCTGTCCCACATAGGTTTATGTCTAAGGGCAGCAGGTCAAAATCTTCGTATATTTTTCATGGGCTTTCTGACCCATCCTTATATTGAAACAGAAGACAGCGCACTTTCGTTTTTGGCGCCCAATCTAGCCTTAGAGCGCCCAATCCTAAAAGATGCCTCTGCTGAAAAAGAACCCGGGCGCTATAATAGCATATACATAGATAGAGCCCTTGAACGCATCCAAGAGATAATGCAAAGTAACACGTTTGATATGGTAATGCTTGAAGGAATCAATGAGCTCGTTGGATCAGGGGCCATACCTGAAGAAACAATCAGCGATCTTATAAGGAAAAAACCTAATAAATTGGAACTAGTCTTAACCGGCAACAATGCAACAGCAGGCACTATAGAGCAAGCCGATCTTGTAACGGAGATGGTTGAACATGCATGTAAAGAAGAGTCGATAAACCTCGATGGGAGAAATATGGAGGGCTTCATAGAGATAGTAACTGGAAATGGCAAAGGGAAAACTACCTACAGCATAGGCCGATCAATGTTTTTTGCGGCAAATAAAATACGATCGAGTATACTGCAATTTATCAAATCTCCGCAGCCCTACGGAGAGGTTATCGCCATTAAAAAATTCCCAAACCTCGAGATTAAAAGCATGGGAAAGGGTTTTATCTTTGGACCCCCAAAAGACTCTGACAAGCATGTTGAGGCGGCAAAAAGTGCCTGGGCTGCTGCTGAGAAAGAGGTATCCTCATTAAAATACCGTCTGATCGTATTAGATGAAATTAATATAGCGACGAACCTGGGGCTGCTCCATCAAGATCTAATAAAAAAATTGCTCTTATCTAAGCCTAAAGATATGCACATTATCCTTACCGGCAGGAATGCCAACCCTGAAATAGAGGCCATGGCATCTTCCGTGATTGAAATGAAGGAAATAAAACATCCTTTTACTAAGGGGATAAAGGCACGTAAGGGAATTGAGTACTGAAATTCTACGGCAAAAAGCCTCTTTTTAAAATAAAAATCTCACAGGGATCACAAGGGTTTTTAATTTTTTTATAACCCCTTATGAACCCTGTGAGCGATTTAGAGTCTAAAATACTAGTCCTTTATGTTAAGCGTTCTTTTTGCTATCCATTTATCATGATCATAATCAATGACCCTCTGAAGCATTATTTTTTGGGCCATAACAGGTCCTGCCCCATGCCACGTACCAACACCATGCAGCCCAGCGGTCCAGTTCTGCAATAATTTTGTTACCTTCATAACATTCTCTGCGGATGCATCAGAGCCGAAACTGAGATATTCCTTCACATAGTCCTGTATTTCAGGGGTTTTAAGATCCCGTAGCGAAGGCATGGTCACAACCAGGCCCCCGCCAATGTCACCTGCCAATGCCATAACCCTCCAGAATGCATTGGCAACATTAAGCTTTGATACATTTCCCATAAGCTCATCAGGGAGAAATACCCCTGAGCCTTTAGGCTCTTCACCCCCGTTGTATGCCGCTGCCAGGCCGCAGGCACGACTTGTCTCCCTTAAAACCACCATCTCCATGAGCTCTTCATTTATATGGCTGGCCTTATCTAAGCCCTTATACTCCTGCAATAGTTTGCATGCACCAATTATTTGATTCATAAATCCTACCTTGCATGTTCCTCCACAGGTCATCCGATGTGTCCTGGCAAATCTGGTTACTAACTTTACTGAATATTGATACTCTCCGCAGTGGAATACCCTCTCCCATGGAACAAAAACATTATCAAATATAACCATAGAGGTTTCCCTTTGGCCGTAAAGTGGGTTGCCGAGTTCTTCCATATCGTCCGCCTGTTCCCTTTCCGCAGAATAGGGTGTGTACTGGCAGATATAGGTGATGCCCTCTGCATCTACCGGCGTGGCGAAGGCCACTGCATAGTCTTCTTCACCTTTATAGTGTGCGGCCTGGGGCAGCACATTTATGTAGTGACTTGCAAATGCTCCGCTAATATTTATCTTTGCACCCTTCACTACTATCCCATCCTTATTCTTATCAACAATCTTAAGGGATAGATATGGGTCCTCCCAGTCAAGAGTTTTCTGCTTTCTACTCCCCCTTGCCTCTGTTAATGCACCAGCAACGGAAAGGTCCTCTTTCTGGACCATCTTTAGGTACTCCAAAAACCGTGGGTGGTACTCAGTTCCAAGCTCTTTATCCATCTCCCATGTTGTTGCATAAAGCGAGTGAAAGGAATCATATCCAACACACCTATAAATACATGTACCAAGCATTTCCGCAGTGAATGTACCCGCCTGCGCCTTTGCTACAAGATCATCAACGCTAGCGCTCACATGAGTATATCTATTTACCGTATCATTAATCAGTGGAGAGTGGCATGTCATGATATTCTTATATTCCGGGTCAAGGGCCCATTCATAACTTGCCTTATTTGCCTCAACAACTGTTCTCGTCACTTTATTAGTGAGGATGTTATCAATCTTTTTTCCGTTCATAAAGATACGTGGTTTAATGTCCTTTAAACTCTCTTCAAATTGTTCTGGTGTCATTAACGACATACTTACCTCCTCCTTTTATATTTTTATACTATAGTATTTTTATATCAGTGTATTTCTTACTCCGTTAAAAAGAAAAAAACAATAAATTTTAGCATATCTTGCTATATATCAAGAAAAGACCCTTAATTTACCACTACCACAAAGATTATTACATAACGCACCCTCAACGCTAAAAACCCGGCATTAAACCGTTGAGTCATTTTCTGCCTTACCCTCTACAAGCCAATTGGTTTAACCAACATAAACTGCAACGCACCATATAATCAGGCAATTTCTACCATATGTTAGAATTTACATAACTTATTTACAGCAGGTCAAAAAAGTAACCTAGATAAGTAACATAATGAAAAGTATAGATAATACTAAGTTTGAAGAAATTTATAGGGGCTTAAGGTAAAGATAAAGGATCATTCCAAAAAATTAAATTAGGATACTTGAAGACATTAGGTAATCAAAGAAAGAGGGAAGATATGCAGAAACAATTAATTAACAAGCCCATTCACTGCCTCATCAAGCTTTTCCATCAATAAATGATCGCCTTCATTAAGTTCCTTTGCTTTTTTAAAATGAAAGCGGGCTTTTTCTAACCTTTCTTGTCGCTTAAAGTATATGCCTAAATTATAGTGGGCTTCGGAGAGTTTCCCTTGGCGACCATATATGAGGCCAAGGTTATAGTAAACACAGTCCTCTACTGGTGGCAGAAATGTGAGTCTTTTGTATATCGTCAATGCCTCTTCATATAATTCAAGCTTCTGCAAAGATAAGGCCAAAAGGTTCATTATAGCCTTGTCTTTTGGGGACTTATCCAATGCCTCCCTTAAAATAGGCAAGGATTTCGTGTATTGACCTGTATCCTGATATGCCTTGGCTGCAGAAAACAGTATTGGTATAGAATTTGGCATTCTCTCCTGGGCTATTTCAAAATGGCTGAGGGCATCCTTAGCTGAGCCCTCTTTCTCCAAGATAAGCCCAAGGCCATAATGGGCTATTGGTGAATTGCTGTCCTTTTGGAGTTTGTTGTTAAACTGCCTAATCGCAAAGGACCTTTCACTGCA
>CAYMVB010000047.1:0-5434 GCA_964393665.1 uncultured Desulfobacteraceae bacterium
GCAGGGATTATGCCAAAAATTCCAATCTCTGCAATTAAAAGCCAAATACTAAACGGGCCTTCATAAAAATCCATGAATGATAATCCGGCCCTTTGTACTACACCATATGCCCAACCCACTGTATCCATAATCTTGAATACCAGATAAGAAGCAAGGAGCCAGCCTGAAATTTTCGCCAGCGTTAGATAAGCGCCCTTGTTAACGAGTTTTTTCCCGGTCACCTTCTCTGTAATCCATATACATAAAAGAGTAAACGAAGGCCCTGCTGCAATTGCAGAATGGATAAAGAGAAAAAAGGTCCATGGCCAGATTAAAAAGCCTTCCCTGTATGCAAACGGCCTGCCAAAGAGAACCCCATATAACCCACCTAGCGAGCCCTGGTGGAAAAAGGATAGAAAGGTCCCTGTAGCGGCAAAGAGCGCTACTATGTGATGTAAATTATTTCCAAACAGGTTGAGTTCGGGGACCTCGCCTAGTTTTCTATTAGAGAGTATTATAGGCAAATATTCAATGGTAAGTACGCCAAGGTATACCGTTATACAAAATGAAACCTCTGTAAGCATGGAATGTACATTTGCATGCCAAAATATAAACCAGCCCCTGAGGGGTTGGCCTATATCAACTCCGAGCATTGCAATAGCAGATGAATAACAGATAAAACCTATAACAACTGCTGCATTCACAACAGCTCTCAGATTATCCCTATATGGATAAATAAAAATCCCTCCTATGATGTGCGTCAAAAACCCTGTGAAAAAAGCCCCTGCTCCAAGGGCTATCAAAGAGAGGTCAAAGACGATCCACAAACCAAACGCAAAATACTGGTTCATGTTTGTCTGATTTAACCCCTTATACAGGCAAAAAAAGGCTGACACCACACCCCAGGCAATAAGTGCCAGCCATAGAATTGACCAAGACAAAAATGTCTTCATTGAACATCGTTGAACACCATTGGGGATCAAGGCTAAGTCCATTTCATTCCTCCAGCTCTTTAATTCCTGCTTTCAAATTCACCCTGCAGGTAGTTATCCGCCATACGCCTTACCCACTCCTTACTGCTAAGATAGTAAACCTTTGGCTCTGTTCCCAGTCTTTCCAGCAGCCTAAAGGCATTCTTGCTTTTGATAAGTTGTGAAATTTTATGCTTAGGGTTATTCAGATCGCCAAAGGTGATAGCATTCACAGGGCATGCCTCTGCACATGCAGGTATATATTCATCCTCCCTCAGCTCCCTTCTTCCCTCTGCGTAAGCCCTTTGTTTAGCGCTCATAAGCCTGTGATGACAAAAGCTGCACTTTTCCACCACCCCTCTCATCCTTGCAGACACTTCAGTAGTAAGAGATCTTTCAGTGCCCTTAGGAAAGGATGGATCAAACCAATTAAAACTCCTGGCGTGATAAGGACATGCAGCCATACAGTAACGGCACCCTATGCATCTTGTATAAATCTGGCTGATTATTCCAGTATTTGGATCCTTTTTTGTAGCAGTTGCAGGGCAAACCGGTACACATGGCGGGTTATCACATTGCATACACGGCCTCGGTACATACGCAACCTCTGTGCCCGGAAATTCTTTGCCATTTGTTATTTTGTATATTTGAAGCCAGTTTATATTTCTTGTCTTATCTGACTCATCATACATAACCGGAACATTATTTTCAGAGGCGCAGGCAGCAACACATGCCCCGCAGCCAGTGCATTTATCCACGTCAATAACCATGCCATATCTCTTTCCTCTGGTATTGTCGTCCTTTTTCATCACCGATCCTTATAGATTGATTGACCAGAAATTTTTCGCTAATCATTGGACCCCTCAAAATAAATCTTTCTGTCTTCGCCGAAAAATTTCCTTACATAATAGGTAACACCGAAAATCACTAAATCTTTACTATCTCAACCCTTGTATTCCACCATACAGGATTTCCCGTCAAAGGGTCTTCCGAGATGTCAATAATATCAAAAGGGTTTGCCCCCTTACCCTTTAAATAGTTATCATAGGCAGTATGCCCAAGCCCGGCAGGCACAAAAATAATGCCAGGCCTGGCCCCATCAAAGATATGCACCCTTGCACGTATTTCTCCCTTAGAAGATCTAATGGTAATCTTTGAGCCTTCCTTAAGACCGTATTGAGATGCTGTTTTTGGGTTAATCTCAGCAAAAATATCATCTCTTTTTAGCTGATTTTCAAAAAGCGTCTTGTTTAGAAAAGGCGGGTTCCCTACCCACCCGCTCGCTAAATTTATGATCTCAAAAGGCAGAAAAACAATGCCGCTATTTCCCTTTTTCCCTCCTGCTCCCTTTTCTTCATAGTGAGGCATATTTACCTCATCCCCACTGGAGCCAATTCCCAGATTCGCCAGCATTTCTTGCACAGGCCTTTTATCCGCATAACACTTAAGAGCATTATCTATATCTGTTGAGAAAAACTCGAACTTTTTAGATTTCGTTTGAAATATATTGGACCAATTTCCAAAAGGGTGTGCAGGCTCAAACCAGCAACCACTCTCTGTTAGTTCCTTCCACATAAAATCAAAAGACGTATACGTCTTCTTTGCTACATGCACTGCATTCAAGTTTTTCCAAGGGGAAACCTCTGTATTAGATGAAATCTCTCCCCTCCCAGACTCATAAATCCCCTTTACCCTATCCTTAAGGGCATGCTCAAAGTCATCCCATATGAATGAATCGCCAACGGATCCCCCTATTTTTTTTGCCAGAGATACAACAACATCCCCGCTATGTCTTGTATGGTAAAGGGGTTTGATTACTGGCCTGGAAAGCGTATAGGCAGGGTACTGCAAGCCTGTAGGCCATGCTGTATCCGTGACCTTTTCAAGATGCGTATGATCAGGCAGTATCAGGTCGGCAAATAATGATGTTTCGTCTATAAAGGGGGAAAAACTGACAATAAACGGGATCTTGTCCAGTGCGTTGATAAAATCCTTAGTATCCAGTGTAGTATATGCGGGGTTGGAAGAGAATATTAAAAGGGTCTCTACGGCTGACGTGCCATCATTAACTGCCTGCGCAAATTTATTTATCAGGCTCTCTGCAAAAGGGTATTTATCCCCTCCAGCCTTATCAATTCTCTCTTTTCCAGCACCATCTGTGGCAACAGAATCATATTTTACATCTGGCCATTTCGCCAGGGGAAGCTCATCCGGTGCTAAAACGCCTCCCTTCATATTTATTCTTCCTGCCAATGCGTTCAGGCTATGTATACACATAAAATCATACAGGCTGCCTGGCAAAATACCCTTGCCTCTGCCGGCAAGAGCAATAGGCCTGTTGGCTGATGCAAACTTTCTTGCTACATTGATAATCTCCTTGCTTTCTATTCCTGTTATCTTCTCCACCGCCTGGGGTGTATATTTCTCCATGACAATAGTAGAAAAACCCTTATGCTTGTTTTCGCCCTCATCCACCCAATTACGAAAACCAAATGCATGTTCCCCTATAAATTCTTTATTGAACAGCCCCTCTCGTATAATCACATGGGCTATACCGAGGGCTAGGGCAGATTCTGTACCCGGCTTAGGGGCAAGCCAAATATTTGCCTTTGATGCAGTATTTGATAGCCTTGGTTCAACCTGGACAATAAAGGGTTTTACATTCTTGTCAGCGGACCAGTAGCCCCAGGCATTAGACATCCTTCCAGGCGCTCCCCAACCGTCAAGAAGGCCGCATCCAAAGCTCAATATAAAATCTGCGTTTTCCAGGTCAAACGCTGCGGGACCCTTGCTCCCTTGCATAATTCGAAGTACCATGGAATAGGTATCTTCCTCGCTTGGGGTAGCGAGGTAATTTGGGCTTCCAATAGCATGAACGAATCTTTTTATAAGAAGTGCCATGGTAGAACGAGAAGAATTCCCATCAATAGCTGCAAGTTTTTCGGGTGTTCCCTTAGCCCTTAGAGAGCTTATATTTGAGGCTATTTCCTCAATTGCACGTGGCCATGAAATCTCCTTCCATTGTTTCGATCCCCTTGATCCGATTCTCTTCATTGGCGTCTGCCAGCGTATACCTTCATTATATAATATTTGCTGGCCTGCAGCACCGACTGGACATATAGCACCGTTGTTTACCGGAAAGCCTTTCCTTCCATGTATCTTTACAACTCTTTCCCCGATTTTTTTTACCTCTATTCCGCATCCGCCAGGGCAAAGCGTACATACGGTGTCTATGGTAGAAAACCTGCCTTTAGCAGGCACAGGCACCCAGGACCAGTTTTGCGTCCAAATGGCTATGTCATCTATCAGCTTCCACGGTAGCGGAGATAGCATAGTTCCAGCTGCCCCCCCTGCGACAAATTTTATAAAATTCCTTCGGCTAAATTCCATTTTCCGATTCCTTATTTATGGCATACAAAACATGCATTATTATTTTCCTTGTTGTGTTCAGTATGGCATTCAGCACAGTCATTCATTTTCATTCGATCCCATGTATTCTTCTTAAGGCCTGCGATATTTCTCCCCCAGATGTCAATGCTATAGCCTGTTAGCCGGTTAACCTTATAAACAGGCATTGACTCCTGTTTAGCCATCTCTCCATGACAAACGTTGCATTCGATTTCTGCCATTTTAACATGTGCCATGTGTGGGAAATAAACACATTCAGGCTGTCGGGAATAAACAAGCCATGGTATCTCCTTATTTGGAACAATATAATCTGTAAATAATTTCTCTTCTTCCTCGCTGTCACTCAACGGCGATTCTGCATCTTCATGACACTCAATGCACTTAGCAATTTGAGGTATGCCGGAAAAGCTACCATCTTCATAAAAAAAGTGGCAATCCTCACAACTCATCCCAGCATCCGAGTCTGGGCCATGTTTAGCATGACTGAAATGTACAGGTTGTTCCTTTTTAGAATAAAGAAGGGCAGGAAAGACAATCCATCCTACAATTAGAGCCCCGATCAAACCAGCAAGTAAAAACACCCACCCATATTTATCCGACTTTTTTAAATCAGCATCCATAGAGCCCTCTAACATTTTGTTTAATCAAATAATTATGTTGGAATTTTTATATAATAAAACCCCCTATTGTCAAGCGAAAATAACACTATTTGAAATTTCCCTTTTTCGTTTATTTCTTAAAACAGCCCTTTCGGTAAACGTATCCCTCAGGGGCCAGAGGCCAGGGGTCAGAAAACAGAGGTCAGAGGTCAGGCTTCAGGGATCAGGGGCCAGGGGTCAGGGGCCAGAGAACAGAGGGCAGAGGTCAGAGGACAGGCTTCAGGGTAAATCCAGCTTAATGTTTAATGGCTGGCTTTGCTATGAAAGCGTACCCCCTGGTTCAAATATTCAGGATAAATTTACGCTCCATAATCAAAGAAGCAGACTTTTTATACTCTGAATAGATTAACAATTGTTCTTTCTCAATGTTCCATTCTGCAAATACGAACTGGTGATTATACTGCTCAGGGAGAAGAA
>CAYMVB010000048.1:0-5751 GCA_964393665.1 uncultured Desulfobacteraceae bacterium
CCTGATGCATCAATGCCTGTTAATGTAGCAAGTGGTTTTTTCTTCTTTTCAATGGGCTTGTGCTCCTTTTTAGCCATTTTTTTATATTGAAATAATTCAATAGCTTCTCCAGGCTTAAGCCAATGAGGATTAGTTATAAATTTATTCATCTCCCATAACTCCGGCCAGAGAAACGGGTCCCCATAATAGTGTTCGCAAATTGACCATAAGGTATCGCCTTTTTTAACTATGTGGGTAAATTTCTTCTCTGTTGCGTAAGATGTGGATACATATAGAAAAAGACAGAGAAATAAAAATAGGCTGATATACAGGGCTTTGGTTTTCAATTGTCTCCTCCTTTATAAGGTTTGTTTTTGAAGACTTTCAGCAATAGCTTTCCAAAAATAGTAATACCATAGAATCGAACGTTATCACGTTTTTCCCCTGTTTATTCCGTTTGATTTTTTTCATCTATTAAAGGGCATTCGGGCTTCCCGTTTTTTGAAAAATATATTTTGCCAAAATAGCTTTCCGCACGACTTTTTGTATGCTGAGAATTTATGTATAAAGTTATGAGATTTGCCTTGCCGGGGTCTTTACCAAAAAGGGTTTTGTAATCCTCATGTATATTTCTTGTCTCTGTAACCCATGTACCCAGTTTTTCGGAACCGCTTTGCAACACAATTATACGAGTTCTATTCCAAGCAGGGCTTATACCGGTAGTAAACCGTGGTGCCTTATTTCCCCATATATAACCAATAATATTAGCAAAAAGCTGAAATTTTCCAAATACTATGTATAGTTGCGCAGCCTGATCATCTGTTTCCTTATTTCTAAAATCAGCATTTTCAGGAAGCTTTTCAACCCGCCATGCAAAGGTTATATATGGGTATTTTTTTATATCTATGCTTATATTTTTCTTTAGTCCAAATGAGGTCTTTTCACTTATTAGATGCAAAAAAAATTCGTTGTTTTCTTGTTTAATATCCAAGCTGGGTGATCCAACCTTTTTAACAATTTCCCAATCAACAGGAATGCCAAAGCTGTCAACCCCTTTAGAAAAATCTGCAATAATCAATTCTTTTTCTTCGACCCAAGCATATGAAGAAAAGCATAGCAGTAAGGCAGTTGCTAAAATACATGCAGTAAATAAGTTGTTTTTCACTTTAATGGCTTACTATAATTTTGATGGTTTCGTAAAAAGTTATGTTACACGCTCAGCATTTCATGAATCTATTTCGAAAAGCGGCCAAAATTACTCATAAAAAACTTTTTACAGTTTTGTCAACGATCATAAGATTAATATAAAAACATTGGTTTGCCATTAACATGTCTAATTTTGGGCCTATATTCCTCAATATCATAGAGCTCGTCCACATCTACCCTTTTCTGGCCAGTTGTAATCATACTGATTGGGATGTCTGTATAGATACCCTTTCTCAATGCTATAAGCCTTCCAAAACTACCCTTCAAAAAAAGATCAATGGCCATATTGGCATAATTAACGGCCACCATTAAATCCAAGGAATCGGGTGTTCCGCTTCTCATCAAATACGATAATCTTTGATTAAGAACATCCTCGCCTGTAATTTCCTTAATTAAGGCCCCAGTAATTTCTCCGATGCCGCCCAATTTTCTGTGACCATAGGCATCTGATTCTCCGGATAAGAGTAATTCTCCACCAATCATCTTGGCACCTTCAGAAATAGCAATCATAGCATAATTTTTTGGATTATTTTTTTTATCCTTCAAAATGAGCTCCGAAAGTCTTTTAGGATCAAACGGGACCTCAGCAATAATCGCGCGGTCAACACCTGAAAGATATGCGGCTACTAATGATGTTTCCCCACAATATCTGCCAAAAAGCTCTATGACCGCTATCCTTTCATGGGAGCCAGTAGGAGTCCTTAATGCGTGTATGAACCCCACGCTTCTTGTGATAGATGTTGAAAAGCCTATACAGTAATCCGTTCCAAAGACATCATTATCCATTGTTTTTGGTATACCAATCACAGGAAAACCTTCTGTGTTTAACCTATCAGCAAAACTAAGGGTATCATCACCCCCTATTGCAATTAATGCGTCTATCTTAAGGTGCTCTAAGTTGTTTAATATATGAGGTGTAAAATCTTTTACCTCATCATCTTTTTTAAATTGTTTTTTTAAGAAGTCTGGCGCCTCTTTCTTGCTTGTAGCGCTTGGGTTAGTCCGGGAAGTGTGTAAATAGGTTCCGCCAGTACGGTCTATAGTTCTTACCTCTAAGTGAGTTAATTCTTGAAGGTTATTAAGGCTGGTATCACGGTCATCAGGGTTATATTGCAGAAGACCAGCCCACCCCCTGTGAATTCCAAAGACCCTAATACCCTCACTATTTGACCTATACACAAGTGTCTTCAAACAGGGATTAAGGCCAGGAACATCACCACCGCCTGTAAGTATAGCAATCGTCTGTTGGTTCTTTTTCATTTATGCCCTCTTTGATAATATAATTTTAAATATAGTATTCTATTTGTAACAAACGGTTGTACATGAAATTAATCATTAACATTTTTCTTATAAAATAAAATATGAACTTCACTGAAATTTGAAAGACAGATATATATTGTATTAGGGCTTTTGCTGAATAAACCCATATAATTTTTGCCCTAAATATGAAAGCCTTTCAATATCATAAGGGCTGTCTTTTTCAGAAATTTTCCTGACATCATGGATATCTCGATTTATAACCCCAATGGCGTTCTGAAAATTTATTTGAGACAGAGCGCCTATGTTGTTAATAACCCCCAATTTATAGAATCTTTTCCCCAGGTAAATCATGTCCTTTACGAGACCTTCTTTTTTATATTCTTTGCCTTTTTGTTGCATCAGGCATTTTGTAGCAACCCAGTATGATTCAAGAAAGGTTTTTGTTAAGGAGGCCCAGATAGGCAGTTTATCAAATCCGAGCTTCGTAATGGTAAAGCCGTTGTTATCTTGATTTTTGAGAAGTAATTTGGAATCCTTAAAATAGTTAATTATAGCAGTCAGTTCTTTCATTACATCCTTTTCTCTGTCAAAAACAAACTCCTTTCTGAATAGATTAATTAAAAAAATACAATCTGATTTTATCGTATCGATGCTTTTCATCTCTTCAGTACCGGTAAGCAATGATAAAGCTACAAAAGAATGAGGAATAAAATAATGAATTATGCTGTTTTTATAATATTCAAGTTCCATTTTTTTATCTTCTTCTGCATAATAAAACATCTCATCTTCTACTACCTTTTCCTCTAAAATTGAAATATATTTCCATTCAATAAATACGGATAGGGAATCCTTGATGGCATTTGTAGAGTTTATTAGTGTAGAGGATAATGAAACGTTATGTCTTTTTAAAAATTCAAGAAGAAACTCTGCAGTTTCATATAACTCTGAGAAATGGAAGCCATTCCTGTGAATAGCTAAAATGGCTGTAGCAATCAGTGATAATGGAGTAACAATTGATACCTCATTTATTGATTTAACTAAATCATAGGCCAATTTACGCTGAATTTCCTTGATTCCTGAACTATTTACTGACAGGTATTGTTTTAATGAAATGGGGTCATTAAATTTAATATAAATTTTTCCATATCTTTTTTTTAATAGTTTCCTGGCCCTAAAAAACTGCCAGAAATTTTCTTTCTCCTTGGCTTTGCCTTGCAACTCTTTTATGTACGAACTTTCCTCTAAAATTCTGTCGTAATTTATCGAGGCAGGCACAAAGATCAGATCCTCGCAATAGCCTTCATTGTAGGCCTGAAGCAGTATAGATAAGAAGCCAGTTTTTGGGGCCATTAATTTGCCATTTCGGCTTCGGCCTCCTTCAATATAAAATTGAATGGGATGTCCATCTTCAAGCAGTGATTTTATGTACCGTATAAAGATTTCTGAATAGAGTTTTGTTCCTTTGAATGAACGTCTTATAAAAAAGGCCCCTGATTTTCGAAAGATATGCCCCATGGGCCAAAAGCTTAAGTTTGTTCCAGCTGCAACCCTTGGGACATGCATGTGATAATCATAAAGGACATCATTGAGAATCAAATAGTCAATGTGGCTTTTATGGGACGGAATATAGATAAGCTGCCCTTTGCGTGCCCACTCTCTAGTCCTGGCCAGATTTTTTTTATCCACGTCTATTTCCTCAAAAAGCTTCTTCCAAAACCATTGAAGTAACCAGTGAAAGGTTTGTACATAGGTGACACTGTAGTCTGCGGCTATCTCATCAAAATAACTCTCAGCATTCTTTCTAAGGCGTTTGAGTTTTTTCTCATCCCCATCTGCCATACGTTCTATTTTTTCCATGACCGTTGTATCAGTGAGTACCAATTCCTTGAACTGTTGTTTAGATTTCATAATTGGGCCCAGGATAACCCTTTTTTGTATATCAATACGCTCAATGAGCGTATTTTTTACTTCTGGTGTCATTTGATCAAGGGAAGTTTCAGGGGATTGACTTTCCAAATAGGTCATTAAATTTAAAGGGGTACCAAAATCAATAAATGCACGGCGGTTGTGTCTGAAAAAAATAATAATTTTTCTGAAAATGCCTGGGTGTTCTCGAAATCCGAAAAATATATCCGATAGGCTTGAGTAGTTTTTTTCAGGTGTCTTTTTGAATAGTAAAAGCAGGGGAACAATAAATATGGGTTTATCCATTTTTCGCTGTGTTTCAAGAAGAAATTGGATGCTATCCTTTTCCTTATCTATAAAATGTTTGGTAAAACCCTTTTGGTCAATCAATGAAACCAGGGAGGTTGTACCCTGATGAATAGTTTTTTCATAGAAACCTGATTTATAAGGGCTGTAGATGGCATTCTTTTTAAATAAACATAGAATTCTGGTAAGAAATATTTTTAACGCAAGCCCAACAGGTAACATGAGTGACATATTGAGGTCAAAGGCCATTTTTGGATAGGGAAGTCGCTTTTTACGAAAATTAAAGTGGTATAAGATATAGTCTAATTTTCCCCTGTATTTGATTGCATAAACCACGGTTCCTTTTTTGCTCATTTGCTTAAGGTCTTCAATTATGCTGTCATCAATGCGTATTCTTCTAAATAGCCTGTACATCAACCAGCTTATAAAGAAACCAGGCTTATGATCCAATATATAAGGATAGGAAATATTTTCTTCGGAAATATTCATTTACTGGTAAAACTCCAAAATAATACAAATGTTTTTGTAAGGTATTTGACTTTTTTAACAAGTCTGCTTTTATACGTTAATGTAGGACAATCTTCTTGTAGTGTCAATACAAAGGCGGCAAAGGCTGGAAAACCGCAAAAAAACGAAAGAGGTTGCAAAGCAATACTTACTCAATTATTATAACACCTATGAAAGGTAATAATAAGATTTTTGAGGCTTTACTATGTGCAATGCCCTTCTGTATTAGGCAATCACATGAAGTATAATATAGGTTTTTACGTGAAAAAACTACTAAATTACTGGGTCTTACTTATATATCTGATTACTACTCCATTTGTCGCCTTTGCAACTGATTTTAGTAATATCATTATATTTGGTGACAGCCTATCGGATGATGGTAATCTATACGCGCAAACGAAGGGATTGGTGCCTGATGCACGGCAGTATTACCAAGGTCGCTTTTCTAATGGGCCTGTTTGGGTTGACTATTTAGCAGATACATTACAGATAGATGGGTCTTTATATAATTATGCTCATGGAGGTGCTTCTACGGATAGTTTAGCTCCACCAGGATTATTTTCACAGATAAATAGTTTTTTGGTTAAA
>CAYMVB010000049.1:0-23528 GCA_964393665.1 uncultured Desulfobacteraceae bacterium
GTAAAACACATAGATTATATGTTTCATACAATTTCTGAAAATAAAAGGTAGCTGAGGATAAAATATGCCTGCAAGATTGGAAATAAAATTAAAGAATAACCTGCTCGACTCCGAGGGAATGACCATCAAGAGAAAGGCCCATGATTACTTTGGTTTAGATGTTGGAGACATTAGGGTAATAAGGGTGCTTACTATTGATGCTGATTTAGACGAGAAAAAACTGGACCAAATAAGGACTAAAATATTTACAAACCCCGTTACAGAGGAATCATCCTTTACCCCCCTGTCAAAAAATTTTGATTGGCTGATATGGGTAGGGTTTAAGCCGGGGGTAAGGGATTCAGCAGGCAGCACAGCAGTTGAGGCCATAGAGGACTTGCTAAGCATTAAGTTCAATACGGATGAATCAGTATACACTTCTAAGATATATCAAATCTCAGGAAACCTTACCAAAAACAATGTAGAGATTATAGCCAAGAATGTATTGGCCAATGATATTATCCAGCAATGGAAACTATACAACGGCAATGCCTGGAATTCTAAGAAAGGAATAGGCATTACTATCCCAAGGGTTAAAATCGATAAGAAACCCTTCATAAAAAATTTTTCAATGGATAGTGATGACACCCTAAAAGATATATCGCTAAAAAGGAATCTCGCGCTCCATGATAGTGATATACCGATTATTAGAAGATATTTCCTTGATAAGGATGTGGCTTTAAAAAGAAAGGCTGTTGGCTTGGGTCTTCCAACAGACGTGGAGCTTGAATATATCTCTCAGGAGAGGAGTGATCACTGCAATCATAATACGTTTAAGGGTATCTTTCGGTATAATGATAAATCTACTGGACAGAAGGAAACCATCGATAACCTTTTTAAAACCTGCATAGAGGCCCCAACATTAAAGATAAAGGAAAAAAAGGATTGGGTTGTATCAGTACTCTGGGATAACGCAGGCGTAGGTAGATTCGATAAAGATTTCAATTACACAATTACGGGTGAAACACACAATAGTCCGTCTAATATAGAGGCATATGGCGGCGCTATTACAGGGATTGTGGGGGTTTACAGGGATCCCCTTGGCACTGGCTTGGGCTCAAAACTAATCTTGGGAACGTATGGTTTTTGCGTAGGTCCGAGAGATTATCATGGAGTGCTTAAGCCTAAACTTCATCCAAGAAGACTATTAGATGGGGTAATTGAAGGCGTAAGAGATGGGGGCAACAAAAGCGGTATCCCAACTGTTTTTGGCCAGGTTCTATTTGATGAATCTTATATAGGGAAATGCCTTGTTTTTGTAACGGCCATGGGCATAATGCCATCAAAGATAAAGGGCAGACCTTCCCATGAAAAAAGAACCTCGCCCGGGGATCTAGTAGTTATGTGTGGGGGAAGAGTTGGAAAAGATGGTATCCATGGGGTTACTGCCGCATCAGAGACATATGGTGAGGCAACCCCCTCAAGTCATGTGCAGATAGGTGACCCCTACACACAGAAAAAAATGCACGATTTTTTGCTGGAGGCAAGGGATGAGGGCCTTATAGAGTTTATTACGGATAACGGAGGAGGTGGGCTTTCATCATCGGTAGGGGAATCTGCAAGATGGAGTAATGGCTGCCATGTAGAATTAGAGAAAGCACCGCTAAAATATGAAGGGTTAGACCCGTGGGAGATATGGGTAAGCGAATCCCAGGAAAGAATGACCGTTGCAGTCAGGCCGGAAAAAATAGAGAAATTTTTAGAGCTTTCAAAAAAACACGCTGTAAAGAGCACGATCATTGGAGAATATAACGATACCGGGTACCTTAAACTAACGTTCGAGGGCAAGACATGCGCTTATGTAAGCATGGACTTCTTTAAGGGATCGTTTCCCAAGTGGGAATTTGATGCCGAATGGCTGCCTCCCTCTTTAAGGGGCCTCAGGGAACCAGTCTGGAAAGAGCCGCAAGACTATGAGTTACTTCTGAAGCACATGTTACAACGGCAAAATATATGTTCTAAAAACTGGATTCAGAGACAGTATGACCATGAAGTCCAGGGAGGCAGTGTTGTTAAGCCATTAATAGGAAGAGGCCAGGATATGATCAGCGATGCCTCTGTTGTGCGACCTATATTTGGCTCCAAAAGAGCAATTGCAATAAGCCAGGCCATTAATCCATTTTACTCACTCATAGATACATATCACATGACTGCTGTAACAATTGATGAGGCAGTAAGAAGGTTAATCTCCGTAGGCGCTGACCCCGGGCATATAGGCGGGGTGGACAATTTTTGCTGGCCGACAATCATCTATGACCCTGAAAATAATCCTGGCGGAAGGTATAAGGCAGCACAATTGGTACGGTCATGCTGGGCCTTACGGGATTACACCCTTGCATTTGAAATACCACTATTGTCAGGCAAAGACAGCATGTATATCGACGGGGAGGTTGAGGGTCCTTTTGGCATACGGCAGAAGATATCAGGCCTGCCTACACTTCAATTTACTGCTACATCTATAGTCAAGGACATAGATACATGCGTTACCATGGAACTGAAGTTCCCTGGTGATGATATATACGTAATTGGAAACACCAAAGATGAGCTCGGAGCAGGCGAATATTACCAGATGATGGGGTGGACGGGGTTAAACGTGCCAAAGGTGGATGCACAAAAGCTCACTCCTCGTTATTACGCACTTCATTATGCGATAAAGGCAGGACTGGTTGCCTCGTGTCATGCGATTAGCAGGGGTGGCCTCGGGATTCATCTTGCCTTGTGTGCAATTGGGGGAGACCTTGGGGCGGAAATACACCTTCACTCTGTCCCCGCTGATGAGAATCTCTCCAATTCACGGTTGCTTTTCTCAGAGTCTGCTGGAAGGTTTTTGGTGAGTGTTGCTCATGAGAGGCAGAAGGCCTTTAGCGAGATAATGGGGGGATTGGATTGTGCATGCATAGGCAAGGTGACTAACAATGATCAATTTACGGTCTTCGGAATAGATGAAAACATTATCATCCAGGAGAAGATAGGTGATTTAAATCGTGCCTGGAAAGAGCCGTTTGGGGATTTAATATGAAAGACGTAAGGGCACTTGTATTGACCGGATACGGACTGAACTGTGACTATGAAACAGATTTTTCTTTAAAAATTGCAGGTGCGCACTCGGAAAGAATACATTTTAATGATTTGATATCAGGAAGAGGCCATGAAAGCGAAAAGGTGCTCAAAAATTACCATATACTTGTTTTCGGTGGTGGCTTTAGCTGGGCAGATGATCATGGTGCAGGGGTTATTATGGCTGCACGATTGAGATACAGTATAGGTGAAGAGATTGAAGATTTTGTTAGAAAGGGAAATTTAGTTCTCGGTATATGCAATGGCTTTCAGGCCTTAGTGAATTTAGGGCTCCTACCTGGCTTTGATAGCAATTATAAATCAAGGGAAGTCGCCTTAATATACAATGATTCAGGCAATTTTGTAGATACATGGGTGAAACTTCAGGCCATTGAGGATTCACCATGCATTTTTACAAGGGGTATCTCAAATATCGATCTCCCTGTAAGGCATGGGGAGGGGAAATTTTATGCTCCAAAGCATACCGTCGACAGGCTTATTCGAGAAAAACAGGTAGTTTTGCGTTATGCAGACAATAATGGTAACCCAGCTAAGAATACATGGCCATTCAACCCTAATGGGTCTTTATATGATATAGCTGGTATTTGTGATTCTACGGGCAGGGTATTAGGGATCATGCCCCATCCTGAGGCATATAATCACTTTTCAAACCATCCGGAATGGATCCTAAAAAGGGAAGAAATGTTCAGGATGAATAAAGGTATTGAAAAGGAGGCAGGTGAGGGCATTTCAATATTCAAAAATGCCGTAGAGTATATTCGAAAAAATTTTTAACCCTTTTAAACTTGGAACTCTATGTTTTTGAGTAATTGAATGTTTAAAAAGTGAACATAGTTTCAAGTTTCAAGTTTCAAAACTTCCAGTATCTTTTATGAATATTTTTCACCCTATCAAGCACTGGGCTGAGAATTTTTTCATTTTCCGTGTCTGACCAGGCCTTGTCCTTTATTGTTGATTCCCCTCTCAGCTCCTTTAAAACCGACTTAACCGAATCCCTGAGCCCCTTTAGATTATAACCTCCCTCAAGGGTCAAGACTAATTTTCCCTGACAGGTCGATTGGGCTATTTCCATAAGTGTGCGAGTAAGTCCGGCAAATCCATCAGGAGTGACCTTCATTCCACCTAAAGGATCATCCATATATATATCAAAACCAACTGATACAAGCACTAAATCGGGCTTAAATTCAAGGGCTATAGGCCTGAGAACCTGATTGTATATGGCAATGTATTCTGCGTCTCCATAACCTGTTGAAAGCGGCACATTAACAGTAAAGCCCTCCCCAGCACTTATTCCCACTTCATTAAAGCTTCCGGTGCCCGGGTAATATGGGTATTGATGGGTAGAAAAATAAAGCATGGTCGGATCGCTCTCAAACGAATGCTGCGTGCCATTACCATGGTGCAAATCCCAGTCAGCTATTAGGACTCTGTTTAGGTTAAGCTGTTTTCGGGCAAACAATGCCCCTATTGCGATATTATTGAACAGACAAAAGCCCCTGCCGCTGCTCTTTTCGGCATGATGCCCCGGTGGTCTTACAAGGGCAAAGGCATTATTTAAATCACCGTCATTTACCATTTTTATCGCATTACAAAGGCCTCCAGCGGCAAGCAGTGCTGCCAAGTAAGAGCCGGAGGATGTTTGTGTGTCGCCATCTAAAAAACCATAGGGTTTGCCTGCCGTAGAAGCCACTGTGCTGATATAATCCCGAGAGTGAATGTATGATAGTTCCTCTAAAGTAGCCTCCCTTGCAGGAACACAAACATGCTTATCTCTCATATCCTCATCATTAAGCATATCATAAATGGTCTCAAGTCTCTTAGGGCTTTCCGGATGAAAATCGCCAGGCCTATGGTCAATATATCTTTTATCTGATACAATTCCTGTTTTATACATATCCTGTCTCCTTTCATGGTAATAGTTAAACGTGACAGCGTTTTATACCCTTGCATGTCATGGCAGAGCAAAATGCAATAACTATATGTAGTAACATCTTAAACTTATATACATGCCCAGGCAATACCTTTTTTAAAAGAATACATTCAGTGTTGCTTTAAGCTACTTCATCCAACCATACTCCAAGTCGTAACATGATTATATTGAATGGAGGCATTCTTCAATGAATTGCTTATGCACTATCTAAGCGCCACAAAGCCGGAACTTTTATGAGTAACAAGCTTTTTCTGGTGGAAAAGATATCCGCAATAAGTTACTTACCTAACATGAACGCACGTTGACAGTAAGATTGAATTAAAATCGGAGCGCAGAACTGGACTCCCGTCCAGCCTTCCAGAGGCCTTTAGATAAATAAAAGATATTTTTCTCTATAAGCTGTTGCCATGTGGTAGAGAAGTTTATTATAAAAGCAATAGGGCTAAAAAGGTTATAAAAATGAAAATAGCGAGTTTTAATGCGAATGGAATAAGGGCCCGGCTACCTATAATTCAAGATTGGTTAAAGAATGAAAGCCCTGATGTTTTATGCATACAGGAGACCAAGGTGCAGGATAAGGATTTTCCTGAAGAGGCATTTCACGAATTAGGGTATAACAGCACCTTTAAGGGGCAAAAGTCTTACAATGGCGTCGCCGTGCTTAGCAAGACCTTGCCTGCACCTGTCTTTTCCGGGTTTGATAGTGAGGATTTTAAGGAAAATGCCAGGATAATCACTGTTTACATCAATAATTTACCCATTGTAAATACCTATATCCCCCAAGGGACAAGCCCTGATTCAGAAAGATTTCAATATAAACTCGATTGGTTTAAAAGATTAAAAGTTTTTTTTACAGAAAATTTCCAGCCAGATAAGCCTCTTTTATGGGTGGGGGATTTTAATGTGGCGCCAGAATCTATAGATGTATATGACCCTGAAATGCTTCTAGGAAGCGTTGGGTTTCATCCTGAAGAACATAAGGCACTATCAGCAGTTAAATCATGGGGTTTTGTTGATGTATTCCGAATGCATAATCCGGATAAAAAGGCCTACACATTTTGGGACTACAGGGCGCCACACTCATTTAAAAGAGGTCTTGGTTGGAGGATTGATCATATCTGGGCTACCTCTTGCCTTGCCAAAAAATCAAACAATGCGTGGATAGATATTAAGCCGAGGCAAATGGAGAGACCCTCTGACCACACATTTCTGGTGGCAGAATTTGATATAGGTTGAAGAACATGGGATTTTTGATAAAAGTTACGTAGTTTATTTGATAACTCATCTTCAAGATAAGGAGCTATAAATGAAAAAGATAAGCGAAGGGATTTATTTTATCAGGGGACAAGATGAAATGATCCCGGATTCTCATACCTACGTATTAGGAATACCTGGATCAGGCGATCTATCGATTATTGATCCGGGCCTCACGGGAAAAGGAAAATATAAAATTAATGCCATGCTTGATGGAGGTATAGATTTAAACTCAGTTAAAAGGATTATAATGACCCACAGCCATTTTGACCATATAGGCTGCCTCTCTGAGATAAAAAAATTTGTTCCTCAGGCAGAACTTTGGGTCCATGAGAATGAGGCTCAGCCATTAGAAGATGGAGACGATAAGATTGTATATGGAATGGAAATGTTTAAAAATATGTGCATTGCGCAGTATAATATTGCTTCAGATGCCTTTAGGTTTCAGGTTGATAAAAAATTAAAGGGGGGAGAAAATCTTAACATAGGCGATATGAAATGGGAGGTACTTTTTATCCCTGGGCATTCCCCTGGCAGTATTGGGTTATACAATAAACCTAACAAGGTGCTTATCCCCGGTGATGTGGTTTATTCAGATTACGCAATAGGCCGTTTTGATTTGTACAGGGCGAATAGCTCTGATCTAAAAGAATCCCTTTTCAGGCTTGCCAAACTAGAGGTTGATATACTGCTACCTGGCCACAACCAGGTTGTTGTGGATTTACCACCTGGTTATATTTCAAATACCGCTAAACAGTGGGCCAATTACCTGTGATCAAAAATCTTGGTTTGCAAGGAATAATCATGACATTTTTTAACATTGGATGATTGCAGGACTCATAATAAGATTTTATACATAGAATATAATAGGATACGGTATTTCTAATGAGCGGAATTGGAACCTTTTTTACATTTTTAATCTCCCTAGTTATAATAATGGACCCATTGGGAAATTTGCCCTTTTTTATTCTTTTTACAAAGAAAAACACCAGTTCAGAAAGAAAAAATATTGCATTCAATGGATCAATGGCTGCATGTGCTATCCTTTTTTTCTTTTGTTTAACCGGTAATTTTGTATTGTTGTTTTTTGGGATTGGACTTCCTGCATTTCAACTGGCAGGGGGTTTTATATTTTTTGTATACGCCCTTCAGATGCTCCATTTAATCCCTAGCGGAATAAAAACATCAACAGAGGAAGAGAAGGAGGGAATAAAAAAGGAAAATATTACATTGGTGCCCTTGGCTACCCCTTTGCTTGCCGGCCCTGGAGCGATAACTGTTGTGATAGTGTGGCAACAAAAGTCAGGCAATTTCTCTGATATAGCCTTATTATTATTTGGAACTATTGTGGCCTGCGTTATTGTATACTTCATCTTTAGGAGCAGTGAGTGGATCATAAAAGCTATTGGGTTAGGGGGGATAAGGGTTTTAACCAGGCTCATGGGTATGCTCCTTGCAGTAATTGCGGTCCAATTTATGGTAAGTGGATTTCAGCAAATAAACTGATACGCTTAATCGATAACATAAAGAAATAGTGGAAAATTATTGTGTCTAAGCTCCCAATTATAGCAATTACCATGGGTGACCCTGCTGGGATAGGCCCCGAGATATGCATTAAGGCCTTACAAAATGATGATGTTAGAAAGGTTTGCAGGCCTTTTATTGTGGGGGATATTGATGTAATGAAAAAGGCAGGCGAAAAGATACATTTTTCCTCCTTTCATGTAATTTCATTACCATCAGAGTCCTCTGGCAAAAAGGGCACTATTGATATTATTGGGCTGTCGCATTTAAAGAATGATTCCCTTGTCCCTGAAAAGCCAACGCGAGCAAGGGCAAAGGCAATGGTTGACTATATACTTACCGCTGCTGATTTATGCAAACACGGAAATGCAGCGGCTATGGTTACTTGCCCAATAAGCAAAGAGGTTATGCACTTTGCAGGTTTTACATACGATGGCCATACAGAGCTTCTCGCCCACCTGACTAATACCGAAGATTTTGTTATGATGCTTGCAGGAAAAAACCTCAGGGTCTCGCTTGTAACCATACATTGCGCAATAAAAGATGTGCCTAAAAAATTAAGCAGGGAGTTGATTTCAAAGACCATAACTATCACGTATGAGGCCTTAACAAGGGATTTTCATATTGGAAGCCCCCGTTTGGCTGTTGCTGCCTTAAATCCCCACGCCGGGGAATCCGGCCTATTTGGCACAGAAGAAGGTGATTTTATAAGCCCGGCAATTAGGGAGTGTAAAAACCGGGGTATAATAGCTGAAGGACCTTTCGCTCCAGATACTATATTCTACCGTTCAGTTCATGGTGGGTTTGATGCGGTTGTGGCTATGTACCATGATCAGGGGCTAATTCCCTTTAAATTATTGCATTTTTCTGACGGGGTAAATATTACATTAGGCCTTCCGATAATCAGAACATCCGTTGACCATGGCACAGCCTATGATATTGTTGGCAAATGGGAGGCTAATCCATCCAGCCTTGTTGCCGCAATAAAAATGGCTGCTGATATTGCCATGAATAGGGAAAACAGGTAGCGCGGCATCCTTTTGCTCTTACACGAGTTTTAACTATTTCAAAATATAAACATTTTTGACTCACATAAAAAATCAATAAAATGTCTATAAAGGATATTTTTATAAAAGGGGCTAGGGAGCATAATCTTAAAAATATAGATATTTCTATCCCGAGGAATAGATTGACCGTTATTACTGGATTATCTGGATCCGGTAAGTCGACGCTTGCCTTTGATACAATATACGCTGAGGGACAAAGGCGGTATGTTGAGTCATTGTCTACCTATGCTAGACAGTTCCTGGAGAGGATGGATAAACCAGATGTCGATTCTATCGAGGGTCTCTCTCCTGCCATTTCTATCCAGCATAGATCAGCCAGCAAAAATCCAAGATCAACGGTAGGCACGGTTACAGAGCTATACGATTATCTAAGACTTTTATTTTCCAGGATTGGCCACCCGTTTTGCCCCAACTGTAATATCCCTATTACATCTCAAAGCATTCAGCATGCTGTTGATGAGGTTGTCAAATTTGAGGACGGAAGTAAAATACAGATTCTGTCCCCGGTGCTAAAGGATAGCAAGGGGACGCATGCAAAACTATTTGAGGATCTAAGAAAAAAGGGTTTTGTAAGGGCTGAGGTTGACGGAAAAATTCTCCTGCTTGATTCTGATATTGCCCTGGATAAGGGAAAAAAACATACGGTCAGGGTAATTATTGATAGGCTTATCGTAACAGATAGGATTCGAAGGAGACTCACAGACTCTTTAGAACTTGCCTTTGATCTGTCAGGTGGTTTGGCTGTTGTTGATTTCATTGGGAAAAAGGAATATTTATTCAACCAAAAGGCCTGCTGCACTGCATGCGGTTTCAGTTTTCCACCTATAACCCCTCAATTGTTTTCATTCAATAATCCTTCCGGCGCATGCCCGGAATGCGGTGGTCTTGGAGAAACCATGTATTTAGATCCAGACTTAATTGTCCCAGACCCAAGGCTTTCCCTGAGAGAAGGAGCTATTGCCCCATGGGCGGATAGACAATCGGCCTATTTTCAACAGACACTGAATTCTATCGCAAGGCATTATCAAATCGATACCGGTTTACCCTTCAAAGGGCTTCCTGAGAAAGTAAAAAAAATTTTTCTCTATGGCTCAGGAAATGAGAAGATAAAATTCAGCTTTAATGCAGGCAATAGCACCCATTTTTATGAAAAACCTTTTGAAGGGGTTATCCCAAATCTAAAAAGGAGACACACCGAAACAGACTCTTCTTTTTCCAGAGAATGGATAGAAAAATTCATGAACATACGCATCTGCCCATTGTGCAACGGGACCAGATTGCGCCCAGAAAGCCTTGCGGTCAAGATTGCCGGGAAATCGATACATGATCTGACACGTTGTTCTGTTGATAATGCTGCAGTGTTTTTTCAGAAATTAGAACTACCGGAAAAAGAAGCAATAATTGGCAGCCCAATCCTAAAAGAAATAAAAAGAAGATTAGGGTTTTTAAAGAGCATAGGGCTGGGTTACCTATCCCTTGGGAGACCGACTTTCACCCTTTCAGGCGGTGAGGAGATGCGGATCAGGTTAGCAACACAGATTGGTTCAGGGCTATCAGGGGTCCTCTACGTTTTAGATGAGCCGAGCATAGGGCTGCATCAAAAAGACAATAGCAAGCTAATATCTACCCTCAAAGGCTTAACAGAATTAGATAACACAGTTCTCGTCGTAGAGCATGATCCGGAAACCATGCGATCAGCCGATTATATTATAGATATGGGTCCAGGGGCGGGGGAACAAGGCGGACAAATTGTTTTTTCAGGAACGCCCAATGAAATCATTAAGGATAAAAGATCATTAACAGGACAGTATCTGTCAGGCAGCCTTTCCATACCTGTCCCACCTGTAAGGAGAAAGCTTGGTATAAAAAGAATAGTCATTGAAGGGGCCTCAGAGAATAACCTTAAATCTATCGATGTTTCTATTCCCTTAGGGGTTTTTACCTGTATCACCGGGGTTTCAGGGTCCG
Source organism: uncultured Desulfobacteraceae bacterium (assembly GCA_964393665.1). Taxonomy (GTDB): domain Bacteria; phylum Desulfobacterota; class DSM-4660; order Desulfatiglandales; family B25-G16; genus M55B121. The sequence goes on from CAYMVB010000049.1 coordinate 10,861, forward strand.
GAAAAAGCAGCCTGATTAACCAAATTCTCTCTCCTGCCCTGTCTCAAAAATTGTATCATTCAAAGGCGAGGGTTGGAAAGATGAAAAGGATTACCGGGGTTGAATATTTAGACAAGGTTATCAATATAGATCAAAGCCCTATAGGCAGAACACCCAGGTCCAATCCGGCAACATATACTGGCTTATTTGATGAGATTAGAAACCTTTTTTCAATGCTTCCGGAATCTAAGCTAAGGGGATATAAGTCAGGGCGTTTTAGTTTTAATGTACGTGGTGGAAGATGTGAGGCATGCAAGGGTGACGGGATTATTAAAATAGAGATGCATTTCCTGCCGGATGTTTATGTTACCTGTGATGTATGCAAGGGACTAAGGTACAACCGAGATACACTTGAGGTACGATACAGGGGCAAAAATATTGCAGACGTACTTGATATGACAGTTTCAGAGGCAACGCCCTTTTTTTCAAATATCCCCCACATGAAAAACAAGCTTGAGACTCTATTACGTGTTGGCCTTGGATACATAAAACTTGGGCAGCCAGCTACAACACTGTCCGGGGGTGAGGCTCAAAGGATGAAACTGGCAAAGGAGCTTGGCAAAAGGACCACGGGTAGAACATTGTATCTTTTAGATGAACCTACAACAGGTCTACATTTCGATGACATCAGAAAGCTTTTGGACGCCTTAAATCATCTTGTTGATTCTGGAAACACAGTAGTGGTAATAGAGCATAATATGGAAGTTATTAAATATGCTGACTTTATAATTGATTTAGGTCCTGAGGGGGGTGAAATGGGAGGACTTGTTGTTGGTACTGGCACCCCTGAAGAGATTGCGGGATTAGAAAAATCATATACTGGTTATTATCTAAATAAGGCTGTAAAAAGGTATGAACTTGACAGTAAAATTGAAAATGAATACACTTTGCGCACTATTAATTGAGTTAACGTATAGTCACTGTAGAAGTTGAAGATATATAAATAGTTTATTTCACCTTTCGCTAAAATATGTGGGTTAAAAAGGCTGTAGTAGGTTAAAATAATTGATCTGAAGAAAAAGGAGGCAGAAATATGGCAGTTGAAAATAACATTCTAATTATCATAAATACAGGGCCTGAAAAACAATATAATCATTTTGCGGCATATACCCTGGCCTGGGTATCGAGAAGGTACTATAAGGTGAAAAATGTGACGATAATGTATGGGCCTCACGGCATGGAACTGGCAAAAAAAGGTGTCCTTTCAACCTTTACCATGTCAGATGACGTTAAAAAATTAACTGCTTCCCAATTTGAAGGTCTCAAGGCAGAAAAGCTACCGGATAATTTAGAGCAGTTAGCCCGCTTCGAGAAAGACAAAATGGGAATTTCCATAGTTTCATGCGGTACATTTCATGTTCTTGATGGATTTGCAAAAGAAATAGTAGATAAAACAAACATAGAGGATTTCATTGAGCCGATTGATTTACATGAAAGCTGCAGATTAATGTTGGAGGCAGACAAAATATTATATTACTGATTTTCTTTTGCAATATTTTATAAGAGTAGAAAATCTTAGCAAAAACTTCGAGTGTTTAATCTAAGTATCCAGAAAAAAACATAGCTGACCATTAACACAGCAAAATTTTTTGGGTTAATCTCCAATGGAAGATATTTTACCAAATTCTAATATGGCTATTGTTGGTGGAGGCAGGGTCTGCAAGGCCTTTCTTGAAACAGTCAAGGGGAGATATTTGGCCCCCAAAAAACTCAATATTCTTGGTGTAGCTGATATCAACGACAATGCTGAAGGACTTGTATTTGCTAAATCAAAGGGAATATTTACAACAAATGATTTCAGGTGCCTCTATGATATCAACGTGCTTGATTTAATTATTGAGCTTACAGGAGATAATAGAGTCCTTGAAGAGCTAAAGGCAACCAAGCCAAAGGGTGTAAGGCTCATTGACCATTTTGAGGCTATGTCCGTATGGGATTTTCTTCAAATTGAAGAGGCAAACGTAAAGGTCAAGGAAAAATTAAAAAAATATGAGGCTGAGCCTAAAAAGATACAAAGAGAATTTGATTTTTTCTCGAAGCAACTTTCAAAAATTGTAGAGGAAAGGACAGATCATTTACAGAACGTAGAAAAAGAACTTGTCGAAAGAGAGAGGGCCTTATCACAGATTGTTCAAGGCTCTACATTGCCTACATTTGTTATTAATAAAAACCACATAGTAACACACTGGAATATTGCATGTGAAAAATTAACCGGCTATAAGGCAGATGAAATCGTTGGTACTGACAAGCATTGGGTGCCTTTTAGACAGAAGAAAAGACCCCTTATGGCTGACGTTATTGTCGATCAAATGGGCGAGGATGAGCTAAGGAAATATTACGGCGATGAATGGAAAAAATCGGCCTTAATTGAAGGGGCATACCAGGCTGAACAGTTTTTTCCCCAAATAGGAGGAAAACCTAGATGGCTATTGTTCACAGCAGCTCCTCTAAGAGGGGCCGGAGGAGGTATAACAGGATCAATTCAAACGCTTTGGGATATTACGGAGCGTAAAGAATCGCAGGAGGCATTGCAAAGGGCCCATGATGAATTAGAGGCAAGGGTGAAGGAAAGGACAACTGAGCTTATAAAGGTAAACGATGAGCTGAAAAAGTCTGAGGAGAAGTATAAAACCCTTTTTGACAGCGCCCCTAACCCTTTCTTTATTATGGACTGGAAAACATTTACCATTATAGATGTTAATGCGACTGCCCTCGATTGTTATCAACAGACAAAAGATGAATTAACAAAAAGGACATTTTTTGATCTATTATTTGAACGAGACAAAGAACTCGAAGAGGGACTGAGAAAGCTTACTAACAATCAATGCGGTTTTTATCCTAAAAGAAGGCATGTCAGGAGAAATGGTGAACCCTTTTATGTAAATATTGTAGCATGTCACTCAATACATTTAGGTAAAGATAGCCTGATAGCAACTACGACGGATATTAGTGAAAATGTTGAAAAGGAGGCCCAGTTAGTGCAGGCAAGCAAGCTTGCAACTCTCGGAACCTTGGCCTCGGGCATGGCCCATGAATTGACCCAGCCCTTAAATGTTATCCAGATTGCAAGCGATTTCTTCTTAAAAAAGATAGCGAGAAACGAGGACATCTCTAAAGACCAGTTAAAGGATATGGCCGAGGAGATTGGAAGTCATGTTGATAGGGCGGCCAAGATAATTAAACATATGAGAGATTTTGCAAGACAATCCGATGTTACAAGGACAAGGGTAAACATAAACGAACCAATTAAGGATGTTTTTAAGGTAATGGGCCAGCAGTTGAGGGTGCACCAGATAGAGGTTGAATTAGGCCTAAGCCCTAATTTGCCATATGTTATGGCAGATCACAATCGATTGGAGCAGGTTTTTATAAACCTGGTTACGAATGCTATGTATGCCATGGATGACAAGGGCATGAGATTGGGAGAAAAAAAATGGAGAAGGCTACTCAGGATTGAATCTTTCCTTGAAGATAAAAATATTGTGGTAAAGGTATCTGATACGGGTAAAGGTATTGCTAGTGAGGTAATGGATAAGATTTTTGAACCCTTTTTTACTACCAGAAAGGTAGGTCAGGGCACCGGACTTGGTATGAGTATCAGCTACAGGATTATAAGCGACTATGGTGGGACAATTGACGTAGAAAGTGAGGTAGATAAAGGCACTAACTTCACCATAAAATTTCCCTCTGCAGAATAATGCACTGTGGTAAACCTTTAAGATAAAAATAATAACTATACAGATATGGAAATGTCAAAACTTCTTATAATAGATGATGAACAGGGTATCAGAAAAGTCTTATCTATCTCTCTTGCAAGCGATGGATACGATGTCTTAACAGCATCAACAGGAGAGGAGGGCATAGAGATTTTTAAACGAGAGTCGCCATCTATAGTCCTGACTGATATAAAGATGCCTGGCATGGATGGAATTACGGTCTTGAAGCAGATCAAGGGGATAAATCCAGATGCCGAAGTTATCATGATAACCGGACATGGTGATATGGACTCAGCTATAGAAACCCTTAAACTTGATGCCTCTGATTTTTTAAATAAGCCTATTAAGGATGACGCCCTTTTTGTTGCCCTTAAAAGGGCAAAAGAACGAATACATATTAGGAAAAAACTCAAGGCATACACCGATGACCTTGAGAATATGGTTAGGATCGCAACAGAAGAGGTTAAGAGGAGATCAGAGTTTCAGGATAAACTTATTACGTCTTCAAATGACGGTATTGTAGCTACAGACGAGAATGGTGTTATCATAATTTATAATTATGGGGCACAAAAAATATTCGGCTACAGGAGAAATGAAATAATAAGAAAGGCCACTATTGAAAAAATATTACCAGAGAAATTAGCCTCGGAATTTATAGCCGGCCTAAATAATAAAGGTTCCGTCGATTTTTCAGAATGGAGAGAAATTTCTATTGTTGACAAGAATGGAAAACCTGTCCCTACAAGGTTTTCAGGATCAATTCTCACTGAGAATAGCGGGATTATAGGTAGTGTCGGTTTTTTTCGTGATCTAAGAGAATTAAAAAGACTCCAGGAAGAATTAATTAAATCTGAGAGATTGGCTGCTACCGGTCAAACTGTTGCGGGGCTTGCCCATTATATAAAAAATATTCTGAATGGACTTAAGGGCGGAACGTATGTATTAAATGTTGCACTTGACAAAAATAACACAGATAAGGTAAAAAATGGCTGGTCAATGATAGAGAGAAATGTGCGCAGGATTTCAGACCTTGTTCTTGACCTCCTAACGTATTCAAAGGAGAGAAAACCAGAGGCTGAGGCCTGTTTCCCAAATGAGATAGTTGAAGAGGTTTGCTCACTTATGGAGTCAAAGGCACGTGAGCATGATATTGAAATAAGAAAACATCTTGATTCTTTGGTGGGAGAAGTATATATAGATCCAAAATCGATACACAGGTCTATGTTAAACCTCGTTTCAAATGCTATTGATGCCTGTATATTCGATTCTTCACCAAAAAAGCAATGGCGGGTTGATGTGTACACAGAGCTACAGGAAGACCATAAAATAAAATTTAAAGTAAAAGACAATGGGATGGGCATGGATAAGGATACCAAGGCAAAACTTTTTTCCGCCCTTTTCAGCACAAAAGGAGAAAACGGGACAGGCCTTGGGTTACTTGTGACTGACAAAATTGTCAAGGAAAGTGAGGGCACACTGAAGGTTGACTCTGAGCTGGGTAATGGCACTACATTTACCATGTATTTACCATACACGAATCTATCGGGGGCAGGCATTAGTTAGATGAGAAAGAACAGATTAAGCTATTGGCAATTTTTTCATTATGCTTGATTTATACTATAATAGGAAATTATAATTTTACATAAAAAGCATTGAAGGGAGGTTTAGCTATGGCCAAAAGGGTGCTGAATGTTGAAGATGATCCTGATATAAGGACATTCGTTTCAACGGTTCTAGAAGAAAATGGATATACTCCAATAATGGCAAAGGACGGGGAGGAGGGCATAAAAAAAGTAAGGGAAGAAAAACCCGATCTCATAATTCTAGATATATTGATGCCAAAACAAAGCGGAATAAAGATGTATCATGACCTAAAAACCGATGACTCTTTAAAGAATATCCCAGTTGTTATGCTTTCCGGTGTGTCCAGGAGAACGTTTCTCAGATCCCAGGCCGCATTGACAGAATTTGGAGATGAAACCGTGCCGGAACCTCAGGCCTATCTTGAAAAACCAGTTGAACCAGAGGATCTGGCTGAAACCCTGAAAAAAATATTAGGGTGACCTAATAAGGAGAAACAATGAAAATCAAAAAGATGCTTTTTGTTTCAGAATTCGAACAATTATGGTTCGACGCACTGCAATCATTGATGGGGCTTAGAAAATGCGGGCTCAATCATGTAGTTTTCCTTCATGTAATAAAGAGGGAGAAGGTAGCTATGAGGCGTGGGGCCGGCTTTCTCAAACAGGAAGAGGTAAAGCTTAAAGAGATAGCGGATATCAGATTTATTGATTGGGCCGAGACATTGTTTGAAGAGGGCATGGAGGTTGGAGCCCATATAGCTATTGGAAATGTACTTCCAAAGATAATATCCGTATCTGAAATAGAAAATGTAGACTTGATTGTTACAGCAAGAATAGAGAGAGGCAAGTTCGAAGAGCTTTACGCAGGCTCGGAAATATCAGAACTTTTGCGGAGGACATCAAAGCCGGTTTTGGTATATAATTATCTGTCACAATCAAACAAGGCCGGAGATGATCCATTCGAGAGACTATTGTTGGCCCTTGACTGGTCAGTCTCATCAGAGCGCGTCCTTGATCTTGTGCTCGCCTTAAGCGGTGCAACAAAGAGGGTTGAGATAGTTCACGTGCTGAGCGAAAAGGAGGTCGGTAAGCTATCAAAGATGGAGGCACACAAACTGGAAAGGGAAAACAAAAAAAGGTTGGATGATGTTTGTGATATTTTTATAAAAGAAAGAATAGATGCCCGTCCGCATCTTTATATCGGTCAGACAGAGGAACAGATCAAAAAGGCAGCCACTGAGCATAAATCTTCTATGATTGTCCTTGGCACAAGAAAGAAAAGTATATGGAAGGAGAAGTGGACAGGCAGTATTGCCCATAGTCTTGCGGAGAACTCTGAATTACCTGTTTTAATAATCCCGGCAGAAGAAGGCTTATAATTCCTATACGTATTAAGCTGCTTATATCAAAATAGTTGCTCATTGCAGCTTTTTCAGAGTTTGCAATTTTAAACCGGTTTTAAAGGTAAAATTTTTTAGCCTCAAAATACAAAAATGTATTGCTAAGATACATGAATTAAGGTAAAGGGTTAAAAATTATATTCGATATGGAAATAAAACGAATTATTTACGCAACAGACCTTGAAAAAACTACGCATGAATCCATTGAATTATTGCTTGGAATGAAAGCGATAGGCCTTAAAGAAGTTATGCTTCTTTCCTCTGATCTACCGGAAGGATTAAAAAGCAAACTGGCGGAAGCAGAGATTAATTTTAAAACCATAGATAAATCCGGACCATTTGTAACTAAAATATTGGATTTGGCTGACAAGGAAAACGCCTCCCTTATAGTTGCCAACATGAAGAGGGTTAAAAGCTGGCTTTTCCAGAGGTCAGCGGAGAAAGATCTGATTAAAGCTAGCCATATTCCTGTTCTTTTAATCCATGAAAATGGCGGCAAGGACGACCAGGGAAAAAAGGGTCTGTTCGATAATGTAATACTTGCAACACACTGGTCTGATTCTGCAAGGAGGGCATGGCTTTATATTGTAGGATTAAAGAAAATCTTAGGGGCTGTTGATATAGTCTATGTATTAAACGAAAAGCCAACTGTCAAGGAAATCAGGCAGATCAAGGAGAGAATCGAAGAAATAAGAAAAATATGTTTAGAGGAAAAGATAGACGCAGAATCCCACATCTATGCAGGAAAGACACCAGAGGAGATATTACTTGCAGCAAAGGAATACAATGCGAGCCTTATAATAATGGGGGCAAGCTCAAAAAATACCATTGAAAAAGTTTTTTCTCGGTCCGCCCCCTTCTCAGTTGCGGAAAAGGCTCATGTACCTGTTTTGATTATCCCTTAAATTATCATAGGGATAAAGTATAGTTAGGAAGCTGAATATGGAAGTTACTGTACTTATTCAAACAGCAGACAAGGCATTTGAGATTCTCGAAAAGGCCAGAAATGAGGCAAGGGAATTATTATATAGTTCTGCAAAAATAGCAAGTGAGACAAAGTCCTTGGAGGCCAAACGAGCAGAACAGGCCTTCCTTTCCGGGGCTCAACACACAAAGCTGGCTATAAGGAACTATACGTTAACATTCTTTTTACTGTTTGCTTTTTGGGTCTTGCTTTCGGGGCGCTTTGACCTTTTTCACCTGACCCTTGGGGCCTTATCCTGTTTATTAATTTCCTACCTGTCCTATGACCTTCTATTTGCCAATGTAAGAATAGGAGATATAAGGATCATGTTCAAAAGATTTTTTTCTGCCGCACCATGGTTTTTAAGCCAAATTTTTACAGCAAATCTTCATGTTGCATACCTTGCACTTTCCCCAAAAATGCCTATTGACCCATCTGTAATAAGGTTCAACACAAAATTGGAAAGCGATATATCTTGGGTGGCCCTTGCAAATTCTATTACTCTGACCCCGGGCACTATCACCATTGATATTAGAGACGGAGAATTTTTTGTTCACGCGCTTGATAAAAAGGTTGCCTCAGATCTTGATACCGGTGAAATGGAGGATAAAATAGCTCATGTCTTTATGGAGGCAGATCATGTTTACATACAGGACATTCTGGATGTTTCCAGGATATTTGGGGAGCTAAAATAGGAACTTCTCCATCGCCTATTACGGAAAACGCCTTCGGGCTTAAAGCAGACAAATAGCCGTTAAAACCTCGTGATAATCGTTGGTTTTACAATGAATTCATGAAATCACTTACAAGTATCACGTAATAATTACGTATAAAGGAACTTGGGCGTACAAGGCTAAAACACCATCAAGCATACCTCTTATGGATAGATGTATAATAGGCTTATATTCCTAAGTAATTCAGACAACCCGCAATTTTTCCAGGCAGATTATGACTAGATTAACTGATGATATTATAATAAGGGCAGTGGCCAGGATAATGATTCCATTTATACAGCTCTATGCCCTTTATGTTATTATGCATGGTCATCACAGTCCGGGCGGAGGATTTCAAGGGGGAGTTATCCTTGGCGCAAGCTTTATACTTTATCTTATAACACATGGCCTTGAGGAGGCAAGGGTTAGAATGTCCGAGCTAAAGGCCGGAATTTTCAGCGCCTCTGGCGTCTTGATATACTCCGGCATTGGCCTCCTTTGCCTTATCTTAGGAAGCAATTTTCTAGACTATGGAAGACTCTCTATTATATTCAAGGTAATACCTGCGCAGGCAAGGTCCCTTGGGATTTTAGGCGTGGAAATTGGGGTGGGCATAACAGTTATGGCAGTAATGTTTTCTATCTTTTTCGACATATCTACAGGCGGAATTATTCCAGAGGATGAGGAAATCAAGGAGGAAAATGGATAACTTTTTTTTATGGCTTGGCATGGGTTTATTTTTTCTTGTATTGCTCTGTCTATATAGAGGGGTATTTGGCCCGGGCGTTCTCAATAGGGTTGCCGCCATTTCCGCCATTGGTACCAAGACCCTGGTTATCTTACTCATAATGGGATACATATATCAAAGGGTAGATATGTTTGTAGACATCAGCATGGTATATGCACTCCTAAATTTTATAGGAACTATAACAGTTTCAAAATACTTGGAAATGAGTGGGGAAATATAATGAATATCATACAAGCGCTTTCTATACCCTTTCTTTTAGGCGGCTTTTTTTTCTTTTTAGCTGCCACAATAGGCCTTTTACGCTTTCCGGATTTCTATACCCGACTGCATGCCACAGGAAAAGGCGATACCCTGGCTGTTCTCTTATCCTTAATAGGACTGAGTGTCTATGAAGGATTTTCTTTCACGGCTGTTAAGATTGTTTTTATAGCTGTCTTTATGTTCCTGGCGCAGCCGACATCGACTCATGCCATCTCAAGGGCAGCCATGAGATGTGGCTTAAAACCATGGGTAAAAAAATAAGGAGAAAAAGAGTGATAGTCCCATTTGATATTGTTATTTTGCTTTTTGTTCTGATATGCGCCATTGCAGCCATATCTGTTAAAGATTTGTTAAGCGCCGTTATAATCTTAGGCGCCTATAGCTTTCTTATGTGCCTTCTTTGGTCGGGAATGGGTGCAGTGGATGTAGCCTTTACAGAGGCCTCTGTAAGTGCTGGTATCGGAACAGTTTTACTCATAGCAGCGGTAAGCAAAACAAAGAGGAGGAGCAAGGATTGAGAATTTTAATTCTTTTAACCGTGGTTGCCACAGGCCTCATACTTATTTATGGCACACAGGATATGCCCGATTGGGGAGACCCTAATTCACCTCCAAACACCCATGTCTCTCCGAGGTATTTAGAAAACACACTTGCCGAGACAGCTACACCGAATGCTGTTACATCTGTGCTGGCGGACTATAGAGGCTACGATACCCTTGGGGAAACCACCGTTATATTCACCGCTGGAGTCTCTTGCATGTTAATATTACGGGCAAGAAAAAGGCAAAAAAAGGGTGATCAATACAACAACCCCGATAAAACTTAGACAATGGTGAGCCCAGGATGTTTGATTTTATAGTTAGTAAATATAATTACTGGATCTATATTACCCTTATGATGATTGGCTTCTACGCCATGATTGGCAAAAAAAATCTGGTTAAAAAGGTCATAGGGATGAACATATTCCAAACAGCAATCATCCTTTTTTTTGTATCAACTGCATCAAAAAGATTTGCTACCCTGCCTATTATTGAACATTCACATGGTCATGAAGAACATGTTATAGAGGCTGCTTCTTATTTGAATCCCCTGCCCCATGTGCTTATGCTTACAGCCATTGTGGTTATGGTTAGCACCTTAGGTGTGGCCCTGGCAATATTGATTAAAATTTACCTAAGATACAATACGTTGGAGGAAGACGAGATCTTACAGCTGAAAAAATGATAGTACAATCACCTATTCTTATTATTGTTATTCCGCTTATGTTTGCCTTTATCACCCTTATATTTGGGTGGTGGAAAAAGAGCCTTTGCTATCCAATTGTATTGATTGCGCTCTCCCTATCCTTTCTTTCATCACTTTATACGCTCAATACAGTTATTGCAAATGGAACAATCCACTATCACCTTGGCGGATGGGAGCCTCCCTGGGGCATAGAATATGTTGTAGACTACCTTAACTCCCTTGTGCTCGCAATTATCTCATTTGTTTCTTTGACTGTGGCCGTGTATTCAAAAAGGAGCGTGGAAAAGGAATTACCTGGAAAAATCGTTTTTTTCTACGTACTCTTTCTTCTTCAGGTAACAGGGTTAGCAGGTATAGTAATTACAGGTGACGCCTTTAACCTTTATGTCTTTTTAGAGATAGCCTCTTTGGCTGGATATGCATTGATAGCAGTAGGCGAAGACGGGGCACCCTTAGCCAGCTTCAACTATGTTATATTTGGAACGATTGGTGCCTGTTTTTATCTGCTCGGGGTAGGCTACCTTTACATCGCAACAGGATCTCTTAATATGGCAGACCTCGCTAATATCCTCCCCAGCCTCTATAATTCCAAGGTTGTATTAGTTGCATTCGCATTCTTTTTAGTGGGCATAAGCATCAAGATGGCTCTTTTTCCTTTACATATTTGGCTTCCAGATGCTTATACATATGCCCCATCGTCGGTAAGCGCTCTTTTGGCGCCCTTAATGACAAAGGTCGGTGCATACATCCTCATCAGGATAATGTATACAGTTTTCAAGCCTTATTTCCCCATAGAAATTCTCCCGGCGGCCTCCATTTTGACATGGATAGCAATTGCTGCCATCCTCTTTGGTGCAGCAATGGCGCTGGCCCAGACTGACCTCAAAAGGATGCTTACGTATATATTGGTAAGCGAGGTTGGCTATATTGTTTTAGGCGTAGGGCTTGCAAACAGGATTGCCCTTACTGGTGCAATTCTCCATATCCTCAATGATGCCTTCATGATGTTAGGTCTTTTTTTGATTGTAGGGGCTATCATGTACAAATATGGTACAAGAAAAATCTCAGATCTAAGATATATACATAAAAAAATGCCATTTACCATGTCGGTTTTTGTCATTTCAGCTTTATCCGTTGTAGGTATTCCGCCTACATGCGGCTTTTTTAGCAAATGGTATCTTATTCTTGGTGCTATTAAAGCAAATGGATGGGTTTTTGTTGCTGTACTTTTGATTAGCAGCCTTTTAAATGCAATACTTTTTTTCAGGGTAATAGAAAGTGCCTACCTCGAGCCTAAAGGTGAGCTTGCGCATGATGATGAAGGCCATGGCGAAGCCGTTAAAATGGATGAGGCCCCTTCCACAATGCTCGTACCAATACTGATTACAGGCGCAGGGATACTAATACTTGGGTTAATGAGCGGGAAGATCATATCTGCTATAATCCAGTATGCTATTCCTGGATATTTTTAAAGATAAGTGAAGGATGATTAATGGATGAGATTGTTTCCATAAGACCTCTTTTGGCCGTTCTTGTGACCCTTGTAGCAGCACTACTTATTTTATTTACAGGGGAAAGAAATAGAAATTTACGGGAATTTTGGACCATAATAGCATCCCTCATCAAATTTACTATCGTGATATCAATGGTTCCGTTTGTCTTGAACGGAAAGACCCTGGAATACACCATAATCTCCCTTACTCATGGAGTGTCCCTGCAATTCAGAGTGGATCAATTTGGCCTGTTTTTTGGTGTCCTTGCCTCAGCACTGTGGATACTTACCTCTATTTATTCCATAGGGTATGTTAGGGGGTTAAACGAGCATGCACAGACGCGATACTTTTTTAATTTTGCCCTGTGCCTTTCCGCAACTATGGGAATTGCATTTTCAGGCAACCTCCTCACCCTTTTTATTTTTTACGAAATTCTTACCGTAGCTACCTATCCATTGGTAATCCATAAAGAGACTGAAGAGGCAATACGTGGCGGAAGGAAATAC
>CAYMVB010000050.1:0-10849 GCA_964393665.1 uncultured Desulfobacteraceae bacterium
GCATTTAGTGACAAAATTTCCATACTCCATTATTTACTCAATTGAACCTGATCATATTCGCATTATCGCGGTTGCACACAACAAACGTAAACCCGGATAGTGGCAAAAGCGATTAGTCAAAGTGACTTAACCAACTATATTCAAAGCAAAAGCTAACAAATAAAGGATTAGTTCAACAAAAAAATCCAGCGGATCGCAAAAAGCCGCGCCCGCTGATTTTAGCGTTGGGCGCATCAAAACGAAACGCGAAGCGAAAGGAGGGTCTCATGAAAAAAATGCTTTGACGGTAACTGTCGGTGTTTTGCTTATTCTCTATGCATTAATTAATTTTGGGGCTGGCTTCGGTCAGTTTAGTAAAGCTAAACTGGTAAGTGGAACAGCTTCAGTTGCTTCGAGTATGGGTCAAATGGCGGGCGATAAGGCTGGCGCCAAAAAAGTTAAGCAAGAAGGTGCTTCAATAAGCTCAGTTTTGTATCTTATTGCTTTGTTCATATTGGCAACCGCCATTTTGGAAATTGTCTCAAGTATCGGATTGTTTGCTGGAAAAAATTGGGCGTTTGCCATGGTTGTGGTCGCTGCTATATGCGGTATTATTGTTGAAATTCAAGATACAGCTGAAGATGGCTTCGGAATTGGAAAAGCCATTTTTTTCGGCATAAATGCCCTCGCTTTATTTGCAGCATTTTCAGCTCGTGAGAAACGTCAGGTAACGGCGTCCTAACATCAACTAGAACTGCGCCCAACAAATCGCTCAAGCTGGACGTGCAGAAGGCTGGTGCCTTCTGCACGCCGCTTAGCTCAATCGTTAAACGCTAAGAATTTTTCATTAAAATGTGTATATTCCCTTCATTAATCATTGTTCTCCGCAACTAATATTAGTTGCAATTTTCGATTTAATAGATTATACTACTCTTTATAAAAGGAGGGTGGATGGGGCGAAACGAAAAATTATTAGCAAGGTTAAAACAGAGACCAAAGGATTTCACTTGGGGAGATTTGACAAACTTGTTAAAAAGTCTGGGATATGTGCAAAGAAAGATCGGAAAAACGGGAGGTTCAAGGAGGAGATTTGTGCACTCCACGGCTCCTGCCATCACATTACATAAACCCCATCCCGGCCGTATTGTAAAAAGATATATGATCGATGATATTTTAGAATTCCTTAAAAGAGAGGGAATGATATGAAAGATATGATGACACACAAGGGATACTACGGTTCAGTCCATTATAATGATGAAGATCAGATATTTCATGGGAAAATTGAATTTATTCGCAGCCTTGCAAGCTATGAAGGTATGGACGTAAAAAATTTGCGAATAGCATTTGAAGAAGCTGTTGATGATTATCTGGAGTTATGTGAAAAGGAGGGTAAAGAGCCAGAAACTCCTTTCAAAGGAAGTTTTAATGTTCGAACCGGTCCCGATTTGCATCGAAAAGCCGTGCTATTTGCTAAATCAAAAGGAACGAACCTGAATTCAATTATTACTGATGCTTTGGAGAAATATATATCAACCAATGAAGGCGTTTAACATACCCATGAACCAGATGGGCTAAAAACCGCGCCCCCTGGTTATGGGCGGCGTTAGGCGATGTACAACATTTCATCTGTTCTAAAAATTTGATTTATTTGATATCATATTGTTGTTAAAAATAATTCAAATTGGAGCATAAGACATGAAACGGTTTAAAATAGTTATCGAAAAACATCCTGATACATATATTGCTTACCCCTTGGGGTTGAAAGGGGTGGTTATCGGGCAAGGCGACTCCTATGAATCTGCCTTGGAAGATGTGAAATCAGCCATTAAATTCCATATCGAAACTTTTGGACTTAATGAAATCGAATCCAATCCGCCTCTTATCGAGGCATTCATTGACGAGGCTGGTGTAGCAGTTTAATGGCGAAATTTCCAGCAGACGCCCCTATTAAATAATTTTTTTCTATACTATATGGGGGAGTATAACTCCTTGTTCTTTTTATATATAACGTTGTTAACTTATTACCTTAACATGGTTGGGGCTGTGGCGCCAGCCTTTGACCTTTGATAAAAAATGGCCTGCAGGAGCTCCAATGAGAGGGTGGATGAGGTCAGACAAAAAACCTTTGATATGACTATGTCCAAGCATCTTTCGATGCTCCTTACCGTGGAAGAGGATAAAACCCTTTAGTCAGTTAACCTATGCTTGTTCACTCCCCATGGAATGAGGTTTACGCCTGATCTTTGCGCTGACCTGCTCCAACAACCTTATCGGTTATTTTTTCATAATTAGCCATCCTTATAATCATAACGTAACATACCCCCGACTGGAAATATTTAGGGCGGTTAGAGCCTTATAACCAACTTTTTTTACATAGTAACAAGATATTGATATAGGGAAGAATTTATCTTGATATTTATGCCTACAGGTGTAATATAAACAGAAGTTGTTGGATAATATTTGTTAGTCTGCTATTTGTTTGGTTGTATGCAAGCTAGCAACTACAAGAGGAGGCTTTTGTGGACATAATAACTTTAGAGGAATTAAAGATCCTTCTGACCAGACAGCAAGGTTTCTGTGTCTCGCTGTTTATGCCTACGCATCGGCGAGGTCGTGAAACCGAGCAAGACCCAATTCGGTTTAAGAATTTGCTTCGACAAGCGGAGGAACATCTGCAAAACAAGGGGTTGCGCTCTCCGGAGGTGCGGGAGATGCTAAAGCCAGCGCAGCGTCTATTACATGACCAGGCTTTCTGGCGACATCAGAGCAATGGTTTGGCGGTGTTTGTCAGCTCCGAGGGATGCCAGCGTTACCGCCTTCCCCTGCTGTTTGAAGAACTGGTAGTGACCTCCGACCGCTTTCATCTCAAACCGATACTCCCGCTCTTTACCGGCGACGGTCACTTTTACATCCTTGCGCTAAGCCAGAAACAGGTCAGACTACTTGAAGGGACTCGATACACAGTGGATGAGATCGATCTCGAAGGTATGTCCTCAAGCATGGCCGAGGTGCTTCAATATGAGCGTTTAGAGAAACAGTTGCAGTTCCATACCGGCACATCAGCAGGAGGGGGAGAACGCGCAGCGATGTTTCATGGTCATGACCCAAGTGATGAAAATAAAGGCAGAATTTTGCAATGGTTCCACAGACTTGATAATAAATTATCCAACGTGCTGGCAGGTGAGCACTCCCCCCTCGTACTGGCAGGCGTCGAGCACCTTTTTTCACCATACAAAGAAGCAAACACGTATCCCTGTCTTCTAGAGGATGGAATTCCGGGTAACCCGGATGAGTTGAATCTCGAGGAATTACATACCAAGGCCTGGCCGCTCGTGCACTCCACTTTTATGGAAACAGTAGAAGAAGCGGCTGCTCGATATCGTCAATTGGCTGGCACAGGACAAACCACCACTGATGTAAAAGAGGCCGTATTGGCAGCCCATCATGGGCGGGTGGATATCTTATTTGTCGCCGTCGGTATTCAGATATGGGGCGATTTTGACCCGAGCAAGAATACAGTCCACGTGCACCAGGAGTCTGATCCCGTCGACAAAGATCTTCTTGACCTGGCTGCTATTCAGTCCATTCTGAACGGTGGAACCGTCTATGCTGTTGAACCAGAAAAGATGCCCGTTCACGCTCCCCTTGCAGCAGTGTTCCGCTATTGAGATCAGGTAATGAAATGCCAGTGAGGCGGGCACCTTGACTCAATCCGCACACTGGATACCCCCTCTCCTTTTTGGGGCGGGGATTTATGTTTGCGCAAATGAAAACAAGGGCAGGCTAGCAATGGCTTCCGCCGAGGGAAAATACTGCAAGCAGACAAAAATGATGTTGCTTAGATGACAAATCACTGGGGCTCTGGGGTCAGGCTGTTGTCATTTGATAAAAAATGGCCTGCAGGAGCTCTAATTATGAGGTGGAAGGGACCAGAAAAAAAGCCTTTGAATAACTATTTCTAAATATCTTTCGATGCTCCTTTCCATGAAACAGTAATAAAGCGTTTACCTCGGTTAACATATGCCTGTTTAGTTCTGATGGAATAATGGTTACGCCTGATTTTTGCCCTTATCTGATCCAACAGCTTTAGGGGTTGTTTTATCAATTTTAACCTTTTTTATAATTATAACGCTGACAGCCCTAACTGGGTAATACTATTTACGGCAGTTAGAGGTATATAAGGAGCTTTTTTACATAGTAACAAGGTATTAATAGAGGAAAAATTTATTTTGATATTTATGCCTACAGGTGTAAAATAAACAGAAGTTGTTGGATTGTACTTGTTGCCACTCATGAATGGAGGAAATCATGGCAGCACGAAATTTGTACATTACTGAGTTTGATAAATCGCGACTCGAAGAACTCATCGAAGTGGCCGAGGAATTCGGTGGTCATGAAAGAAAAGACCTGGAGTCTTTGGCAAAAGAATTAGAGAAGGCGGAAGTGGTGCCGCCCAAAAACGTGCCTGCAGACGTGGTGACTATGAACTCAAAGGTCCTTCTTCGTGATTTGACTACTTCCGAAGAAATGACGTGTGTTCTCGTCTTTCCAAAAGATGCGAACATCGATACGGGAGCTATCTCGGTCCTTGCCCCTGTGGGTACGGCGATCCTGGGATACGCCAAGGGTGATATTGTGGAATGGCCCGTCCCCTCTGGCGTGCGCCGTATTTGCATTGAGGACGTTCTTTACCAGCCCGAAGCGGCGGGAGATTATCACTTATAGTGCATACAAACGGCTGCGCGCAACGGCGTATCGCCAGGCGTGAACCCGAGCCTCAGAGCATTTGTGAATGAGGACAAGCCTATCGTTTATCCATGTCTGATAATGCACTTCTAAAAAATATCCATAAAAACACTAACTTTTAAACCTTGATCAAGAAATTTTTTTTGATATAAAATAGTTTAAGCTTGAACTATTTTAGTTATTATTATATTAATAATAATGGTATAAATTAAAATATTTTCAACCTGAACCTAAAGGAAGCTCACGGATTTCTTAAAAGGGCCTCCTCCAGGATACACCTATCCCGGACAGCCCGAATTCGACCAATTGTTAAAGTTGAAATCCCAAATGCGCCCACCTCGCCCGAGTCCTATAATTCAGTGCAGTAATGGAAAGGTGAAATACCAACGATAAAATGCACTGCATTCAATAATGACTGGGCCCATGACAATCTTGCCTATTAAGTAATCCGAAATTCAAGGGTGATTTGTAATTTGGATATTGAGTGAAATTCCAAAAATTTTTTCTGCCCTTTTTGAGCTCTCATTTATCCATAAGGCACTATAATGATATACGGCAGGCAGATACCCTTATTGATGCCCATCCTGAAAGAGGTTTTTGAGATAAAATATATACTATAAATTTGGAGGACACATATGGCAGGTATAGCTGGAATTATATCTCAGCACGGAAAAATCGCTACTGATAGTACAGAACAATTGCGGAATATGTTAAAGCTCATGCGGCATCGAGGCCCCGATAATAGTATTATCCGAACCCTTATTGATGACAGGGGAGCACTGGGCGCCAATGAAATCAACCTAACACCCACAACGACTTATTGTACAGCTCTAGAAGAAACACCCTACATACTTTTTGATGGCGAATTGTATAATGACAGACCCAAAGGTCAGAGTGATATAGAACTTTTTAAAGAATACTATGAAAAGTACGAGAGGGATTGTTTCTCGCTACTGAATGGAAATTTTTCTTGCGCTATCGTTGAAAAGGATGATGAAGTAATTTTAGCTCGAGATCATGTGGGGCCTCGACCACTCTTTTATGGATCAGACAATAGTACATTCTATTTTAGTACGGAGATGAAAGGACTGGTTAATCACGTACAATTCAATATTCAGGAGCTTTCTCCAGGATGCTTATACAGCACAAGAAAAGGGGTGAAGGAATTTAAACCTTTTAGTCCTGACCTGCCAGAAGTGGGGGACCTAAAAGAAACTGCTCGTACGCTAAGAGAACTGCTTATAGAGGCAGTGCAAATAAGGATGGATGGCGTGGGTGGTATCGCCATGAGTGGTGGTCTGGATAGTTCCATTGTCGCTGTAATTGCCAAAGAATTTAACCCAGATTTACAACTCTTTACCGGCACTGTTGATAATAGACCTGGCCCGGACCTGGAGAATGCTAAACTGATGGCCGAATATTTGGGAATGAAACACCATATTTATAACATTTCCTATGAAGATATTATTGATTTTGTTTCAGATTCAGTTTGGTATCTAGAAAGTTTTGACGGAGACCAAGTAAACGGCATGATTTCAAATTACCATGTCTCTAAAATGGCTAAGGAACATGTCAATATTGTCCTGGTGGGTGAGGGGGCTGATGAATTATTTGGTGGTTATCGTATGGTTCTAAAAAACCCCAGGGTGAAGACTGATGAACACAGAGAACGGCTTGCACGCCGACTATTGGAGATTTCCTACAATACTGCCCTTGGGCGTTTGGACCGAGGATGGATGGCAAATGCTGTAGCCTACAGGGCTCCTTTCCTCGATTCAAAGGTAGTAGCCTTCAGTCACAAAATTCCTATGAAATGGAAAATTTATGGAGAAAAACAGGTAGAAAAGTTTATCTTAAGAGAGGCCTTTAGAGATATGCTTCCTGAAAAGATCGCAAATCGTGAAAAACTCAGATTTTCAATGGGCGTAGGAATAGACGATGTGATGGATGAGATTATAATGAAAAAAATTGATCCAGAAGAAATAAAGGAACGACCAAAAGCAGCATATGGCATGCCCTTCGACTCCTTTAAAGAACTGTATTATTACAACGAGTTTTTGCGTGTCTTTCCACCTTCATATGAAAAGCAGATAATCCGGTGGGATCCTTTCAAATAAAAGGGGAAATATGGGATTTTCTGAGTATAAAATCGAATTTCCTAGCCTTAAGCTCCGGGTTGATCAGAGCGAAGAATGGGTCATCGTGCGCTCTGAAGGCAAGACTGAAAAGATTTTCCTCCATGATTATGCTCGATTCTACGAGATACCGGGCCTTTACGAAGAAGTTATCTATAAGCGTTTGCAGTGCATGTCTCCTCAGATGATTTGCAGCCTTTTGAAAACGGAATTACAAAAAAATGAAGAGGGGCCGCAAAACCTCAGAGCTCTCGATTTTGGCGCGGGTAATGGCATCGTCGGGGAATACCTTAAGCAAGAAATCGGGTGTGATGTTCTCGTTGGCCTTGACATCATACCCGAGGCCTTTGATGCTGCACAAAGAGATCGCCCTGGTATATATGATGACTATTATGTAATGGACCTCAGCCAACCCACAAAATCTGAGGAAAAGAAACTCGGGATGTGGAATTTCAATGTACTTTTAACTATAGGAGCCCTTGGCTTTAATGATATCCCCACCCGTGCATTCATACATGTATTGAATATGATAGAAGATAACGCCTGGGTTGCTTTCACTATCAAAGACAAGTTTCTTTCAAAAAATGACGATAGTGGCTTCAATGGAATGGTTTATTCCATGCTCGGAGATAGTTTTCATATTTTGCAAATGAATCATTATTGTCACCGCCTTTCTATTTCAGGAGAACCTTTGTACTATTATGCGATTGTGGGTAAAACAGTAAAAAAATCAAAATAATGTGCCCCCCCTCCTGAAATAATTCAATGTAATTAGGGACGCTGTTAACATATTAACTTAACATGGAAGGATAAAAAACAAAACGGGCTCTGGGCCTGCCCTTGATATTTGATAAATAAATGGCGTGCAAGGGCTCTAATCAAGAGCTGGATGGGAATTCTATTTTACCCAATCATCGATTTCCAAACTCGGTATTCGATTAAATTCCTTTTCGTTATTTGTGACGAGAACGCAGCCCAGAGATAGCGCATGGGCTGCAATAAGCAAATCGAGGGATCCGATGGGCGTGCCCTGTTTTTCTAAAAAGGCTCTCATGCTGCCATAATATTGAGCAGCTTCATCGCCATATGCTGGTATCTCCAATGGTGCAATAAACTGTGCCAGGGCCATTTGATTCTGTTCCGGCTTTAAACTTTTGGAAATACCGTATAAAAGTTCGCTAAGAGTGATTAAAGAGATACCAACCTGTGAAATCTCAATTTTTTTTAAATCGTTCGATTACATTTATTGGCTTTCTTCTGATGATATAAATGCATGTATTTGTATCGAGCATATATTTCATCAGAATGAGCTACCCCGCAGCAGAGCTGCGAGGTATCAAAAGAAGTTTTTATCAACCCCGATGCAGAGCACCGAGGAATTCTTTTGATTAAAAATAATTGCAAATTGAGAGTAGAACCCGACAACCCACCAGACGGCTTTCAGCCGACGGTGATCGTTAGTGCTGAGAGGAGATGAATTGTTCGGCGGCAGCAGCTAGAAGCTCTGAACGTTTCATTCCATGTTTCCCCCTATACTCATCTACATCATTTAGGAGGGATTCAGGGAAAATAACATTAAAGCGTTTTTTAGGTTCATTGATAATGTTACTTTTTGGTTTTGGAATAGGCTTCCCATGTTTTTTGGCGGTTTCGATCCATAGTTTCATGGCTGTCTCTGCTTCTCTAAGAGCTTCTTCCGGAGTTTCTCCAAAAGCGGAGCATCCTTTAAGCTCTTCAATTTCAGCTATGTAATCACCATCGCCTTCTGGATCTGGGAAAATTTTTAAAGTATATTCCATGATTATTCTCCATCAATTATTTTCATTGCCTGTTTTACCTGATAAGTTTTGGCTGTACCATCTTTCTTTTTTTGAATATTAATAGGTGTTTCTAGAATCGGATGTACAAAAATATAATGACTCCCATTAACTCGATCAAGAGAGAATCCATTATTTTCCAGCCAACTTACGAGGTCTTGGAATTTAATATTATTCGGATTTCTTCTGATAGTTTGATTTAATTTATCAGCTTTTGTCATAGCTTAAGAATTTAAAGCTTTCTGTTTTTTAACTTATTTTAGTGTGTAATTACACATATGTCAAGGCATTAATTTTAGAAAGGCACGAACCTCTGAATCAACCAGGCCTGACAAAAAACTGCCAGGCTGTTTATCAATTGGGGCTCTGGGCCTGCCCTTGACCTTTGATAAAAAATGGCGTTCAAGAGCCCAACCACGAGGTGAATGGGGTAAGGCAAAAAAACGTTGATATGACTCTTTCTGAGAATCTTTCCGTGCATCTTTGAATACTCCTTTTCGTGAAATAGAATAAAGCATTTAGCCCGGTTAACATATGCCCGTTCTCTTTTGATGGAATAATGTTTAAACCTGCTCTTTGCCCTGATCTGATCCAACAGCCTTATCGGTTTTTTTTATGATTAGCCTTTCTTATAATTATAACGCTGACAGCCCTAACTGGGTCATACTATTTACGGCAGTTAGAGGCAGATAAGGGACTTTTTTGAATAGTAACAACATATTGATATAGTTAAAAATGTATGTTGATATTTATGCTCCTGGGTGTACTATAAACAAAAAGTGATGGATAACATTTGTTATGGCTACAGATAAGGATAAATCAGTGGAAGATTATCAACTTTTGATAGACCTTCATAAAGGTGCAAACCGGCAGGGTCCAGGCGGGGATGCAGAGTCGGAAAAGGCTCTCAGTTTGGCTATGATAGACCGAGCTGCACCATTAAAAATTGCCGATATCGGCTGCGGCACAGGGGCTTCCACCCTCTTGCTCGCTCGTCTCTTGGAAGCTCAGATTATGGCAGTGGACTTCCTGCAAGACTTTCTTGAAGTACTTGAAGAGAGGGCCAAAAATTTTGGGCTTTCTGAAAAAATAACGACCCTTTGCTGTTCAATGGACAATCTACCCTTTGGAAATGAGGAATATGATGGTATCTGGTCTGAGGGTGCGATATACAATATTGGCTTTGAAAAAGGCATAACAGAGTGGAATCGGTATCTGAAAGCGGGCGGGCTGCTGGTTGTTTCGGAGATCACCTGGATTACAACCTCCCGTCCGTCGGAACTCCAGAAATATTGGGAGACCGAGTATCCCGAAATAGATGTGGCCTCTTCAAAGATTGCCGTACTGGAGAAGAATGGCTATTCTCCGATTGGCTACTTTGTTTTACCAGAGCATTGTTGGCTGGATAATTATTATCGGCCTATGCAGAATAGCTTTAAGGATTTCCTTAACCGGAACGGCAACAGTGAAGAAGCACGAGCAATAATTAAAGCGGAAAATCGAGAAATTGATCTGTATGAAAAATATAAAGCTCACTACAGTTATGGTGTATATGTAGCGAGAAAGTCGCATCAAGGAGGATTCTAAAAGCCGCATTAACTTGGACTATCAATTCCGCTGTGCTCCTTTGTCAGCCGGTTATGGCTGGATTTTGCGCTCGGTCCTTCCTATTGGATAAAAAAATGTGGGTGAAATTGCTGAGGTTAAGTCTGCCGTTGACTAAACCCTAAGTACCCAGGTATATTGGCAACATTAAGCCAAGCGCTAAGCGATAAAGATTATGGAATTAGTGCATTGATGGGAATCCTTCACATGCGGCCTATTACTGCTATTGGGGAAAAAGCTCATCAGATATGTATTGTTATATTGATATCAGTCTTTTCTTGGTGTCTTTGTGCCCCTGGCCCAGACCTGGCTTTGCAAAGTAGTTATTTGATATAAAATCCTTGAAAAATTAATACCCAATATAGAATATCCCAATAATGTCGCACCAGGGCAGGCTTGGTGGCTAAGTACATACGATAAATCTTATAATCTTATGTACGTCCGTAACTATGAAAGAAGGAGGGTCTAAAAATGATAGATGCACAACAGTGGTGGAGCATCATAGAAGACTATGGTGCTCAAATCTGGCCTGCCCAGGCAGTTTTTTACATCGCTGCAATTCTGCTT
>CAYMVB010000051.1:0-7133 GCA_964393665.1 uncultured Desulfobacteraceae bacterium
AATCAAAAAAGAATGAGAGCGGGAAACGGGGTTCGAACCCGCGACCCTCAGCTTGGAAGGCTGACGCTCTAGCCAACTGAGCTATTCCCGCTTTAAACACTAAGGAATATTTATAACAAGAATCAATTTTTCCAAGGTTATATCTCGGCTTTATGGCCTGCCGTCACCATACAATAGAAGAGTGAGGTAATAAATCTATCATTAACCCTATTGGCTGATGCCTGAGTAGTTGTAAGTTTTCTTATTGTCCTATTTGGTGGAGAGGGGAGGATTTGAACCTCCGAAGGCTGAGCCGGCAGATTTACAGTCTGCTCCCTTTGACCACTCGGGAACCTCTCCAGTTCCAACCTGGAGCCAGCGAAGGGAATCGAACCCCCGACCCACTGATTACAAATCAGTTGCTCTGCCATCTGAGCTACGCTGGCTTTCGAAAAATATATCAAAAAGCCTAATTTTAGAGATCTACCATTTGAAAATAAAAATATCAACAAAAAAATAATATAAAACGAAAACAATTTATTTTTTTATACAACAATGTATTTTACGTAAAATATGGCTGCCAAAAAAGAAAAATTAACGTTATCATTACTATTTTTATAGTATAGTAAATTTCTCGAATAAAGGCCTTATTCCTTGATATTTTTTATTAAATAATCTATTAAAATATACGGGCGATTAGCTCAGGTGGATAGAGCGTTGGTCTCCGGAACCAGAGGTCGCGAGTTCGAGTCCCGCATCGCCCACCATAGAAAAAATGCGTCAAGATTAAGATGAATTTAAAAAAGATACTATATGTATTTACCATGACAATTTTAATAGTAAAAACCAATTAATAAGCTAACATACATATTAACAAATAAAAATCAAGATACTATTAATGCTTTGTAATCATTTTATATCTATTAAAATTACAGGAAGTTACAATTGGCATGAAAAAGCCTGCGTGGTATTTACCAACATCGAGGTTATTTATATTGTATGTATATCCAATGTATCTTTAGCATTCTACCCTTTGATAATCAATACTATTTATTGTTTTTGTAAAAAACCTCTTGAATATGACTAATGAATATTTTGTAAAATATCTTCATTCAGGGTTTGTAGCTTAGCAAGCTTATATTAAGGAAACCTATGTCAATGCCCTTTGTAAAAAAATGTTTTGTTTTTGCTTTCTTAGGAGTCTTATTTTATTTCCTGTTAAGTTATCATATCATTATTGTAGGTGAAGGCATAAACTTCAGGCTGCTTAAAAAATCAAAATACACATTACAATATACTATCTTTTCTACAAAGGGAAAATCGGACTATCAAATATTAGCCGTTGATACGTTAAGAGAAGATGGAATTGGAAACCTGCTTATTGAGGAGGGATTAATGAGTGAAGAGAGACAGGAGGCCATCCTTAATAGATTAAATACAGAATAATAACAGTTATTAAGCCCTGCATTACCTTTATCATTGTCCAATTTCCTGGTCTTTACCTCGTAAATACCCCTCCTCTCCTTTTGCCACTTTAGCAATGATGAGGCATGATAGTTTCTGAACGTCTTATATAATCTCCCGGTTTTTCCCACCAGCCGTAAAGTTATGACTACGAAATATGAAAATCAACACGTATCTTGTAGGTTTTAAGGGACGGAAGATTCAATATATCATTAACCCCGGTAGATCTACCAATTTGACTGATATGATTTTTTATAAGGTTCATGTCAGGGGCTATAAAGGTAAACCAGATATTATATTCATGATCCCTAAAATAATTATGCGTTACACCTGAGTATTTATTAACTACCTCAACAAATTTTTCAATCTTATCTTCCGGCACTTTAGCGGCACACAAGGTGCTTACAAAGCCAAGTTTCTTGGGGCTAAAGCTTCCGCCTATTCGCCGTATTATGCCATCCTTTATGAGCCGTTTAACCCGTAAAAAAATCTCATCCTCAGTACAGTTTAGCCTATTCCCTAAGTATTTATATGGCCTCTCAGTAATAGGAAAACATGACTGAATTTCGTTTAAAATTTTTTTATCAACATCATCCATGAAAAAGTCTTTACATTATTTTCACCTAACTGCTCAGGTATCTTCGCGCAAATACCCTGACTCACGAAGATTATGAAATCAACCTTTAATCATCCTTCTCACTTCCCTACTATGGATGAACTAAATCAAAAGGAAGGGATGATTCAAAGCAAAAATATAGTTCTATGCCTTGTGACACTGTGGCTACTTGAGCACACCGCGTCTTTATTTTTAAACTCATGATGGATTGTACGCACACAATGGCTCCTCAGACAGGTAATCTCCGGTAGCAGCATAAGCCCTTGCCCTGCATCCGCCACAAACGTGAATGTATTCACATCGCCCGCACTTACCCTTGTACTTTGAAAAATCACGAAGGTCTTTAAAAATAGGTGAATTTTCCCATATATTCAGAAAAGTCGACTCCCTCAAATCTCCAGAATTTAGCTCTAAGTAGCCGCAAGGTTGTACAATTCCTTCATTGGATATAAAGCAGTATGAAACACCAGCCATGCATCCCCTTGTAACCGCATCAAGCCCATGAGTTTTAAAGCTTACATTTCGGCCCCTAGCATGTTCCTCCTGTCTGATAATTCTATAGTATTGAGGAGCGCATGTAGCTTTTAGTTGAAGGGGAACTTTATCGTATTGATTATAAAACCAGTGCAATGTATCTTCGTATTGCTGGGCGTCTAATTCCTGATTTACTAAATCTTTAGCCCTTCCAGTAGGCACAAGCAAAAATATATGGTGAGCAACCGCCCCAAGATCAATGGAAAGTTTCAAAATTTTCTCCAATTCACCCATATTGTGTTTTGTTATAGTGGTGTTTATTTGAAACTCAACATTATGTTCTTTAAGGTGTGATATGCCTGCAATGGCCATATCAAAAGCCCCATCTACCTGTCTGAATGAATCATGTGTTTCTTTTTTCGCCCCATCAATTGATACGCTTACCCTTTTTATGCCTGATTCCGAAATTTTTTTTGCAATTTCCGAGGTTATTAACGTCCCATTAGTACCCATAACCATTCTAAGACCTTTCTCCGTACCATAATCAGCTAAATCAAATATATCTTCTCTGAGCAAGGGCTCTCCGCCTGTAAGTATTACAATGGGTTCTCCCACCTCTCGTATTTGGTCTAACACCTCCCTTGCCTTTGAATTATTTAATTCTAAAGGATAATGACCATATCTTGAAGAGGCCCTGCAATGAACACAGTTCAAATTACAAGACCGGGTAACTTCCCATGCAAGTATATGCAAGGGGTAAGCCTTGCTGGCAGCCTTATCTTGTTTCAAAGTGTATTTTTTCATGGATAGAAAATAATGTTAAACAGTTTCACTGTTAGGAACCAAGGTTTTTTACGTTCAATCTTTATGGCCTTGACCTTACTTCCCTTTTAATCTAAAATAGTTTTTATCTTTACCCGTTCAACAATCGGGCAGCCTCTTTGGCAAAATATGTAAGGATAATATCGGCCCCAGCCCTCTTTATAGACAGAAGCATCTCCATCATTACGTTTGGCCCTTCTATCCAGCCTTTTTGGTCAGCTGCCTTAACCATTGCGTACTCACCACTGACGTTATAGGCCGCTACTGGTAAATTAGTGCTTACTTTTACCTGATAAATAATGTCCAAATAAGGTAATGCCGGTTTAACCATTACTATATCTGCCCCCTCTTCCACGTCAATAGCCGCCTCTTTAAGGGCCTCCCTGCGGTTAGCAGGGTCCATCTGATATGTTTTTCTGTCCCCAAATTGTGGTGCTGAATCCGCAGCCTCTCGGAAGGGACCGTAAAATGCCGAGCTGTACTTTACGGCATAAGACATAATGCCAGTATCCGTATACCCCTCTTTTTCCAACCTATTTCTAATAGCCCCTACCCGGCCGTCCATCATGTCTGAGGGAGCAACAAAATCTGCCCCGGCCCGAGCATGAGAAAGAGCCACATCAGACAATATATCAATGGTAGTGTCATTATCTATCCGCCCATCCTTAATAACACCACAATGTCCATGATCGGTATACTGGCAAAGGCAAACATCGGTTAAAACAATCAGTCCCGGCACATTTTCCTTAACAGCAGATATAGCCCTTTGAACAATTCCATCCTCTGCGTATGCAGCGCTCCCCATTGAATCTTTAACATCGGGAAGGCCAAAAAGAATAACCCCTGGTATTCCAAGGGACCTCAATTCTTCTGTCTCTTTAAGCAACTCATCAATTGACAGCCGATAAATCCCTGGCATTGAAGGAATGATTTCTCTTTTTCTACTTCCATTTACTACAAACACAGGATAAATAAAATCATCAACCCGTAAAGATGTCTCTCTTACCATTCTCCTGATCTCTGGGGTTTGCCTGAGACGCCTTGGTCTGACTATCATTTTCTGGCCTCCCTTACATACTTTATCTCTTTACATAAAAAATAAAAGGTTCTTTACTAAAAAAGCTTGCGGCTCGTGCTCTACTGAATGCATTTATATGTAATTACAGTAAATGAGGTAGTAAGCCATATCATATTCCCTATTAATATAGAAAGATCCAAAAAGGAATAAACAAAACATTCAAAAGATCTTTTCTTTTGAGGGCAATTCCCGCCTTTTTGAAAACGAATTCTTTACGTGTAAGGATTTAAGAATAACAAAATATTGTATTTTTTTAGTCCTGCGATACGGAAAGAATCATGAATGGCCTTTGCAAATCTTAAACATCTAACCTCAAAAAAGGCCTTTGGCAAACCCATAAAAATTAATGGTTTTACAAAAGGCCACCTACTATAATTATTTGGCACTATTCCATCAAAATCAAAAAAAGTAAATGTATATCATACCGTTACAGGAGATCTGCTATAATATTTTTTAATCAGACTGTCTATGTATTTTTCCGGGTCTACTACCGCTTCTCTTGTTACAGTAAAGGCATCCTGGCCAATCCTATCTTTAATTAATTTCAGACCATACTCTAACTCGCTTGCCAAATTAATACAGATATCAATAATTTCCCTGTCTTCCAAGATAGAAACCCTCAATATCTCATCAATTGCACTATCCGCAAAGCTGGTATCAATCTCAAGTTGTGAAAAAAGTGTTTCACTTTGCAATCGTATCTCGCTAAACATCTCCTCAAAATCTAAAAAAGCAGAATCAATGTCAGATATATACTTCCGTGCCAGTTCGGCAATTAAATTGAGTCTCTCTTCATATAATACTAATCCGGACTGTGCCTCAAACTCAGCCCTCTTTAGGGTCACGGCCTTTACCAGTCGTCTCTTCTCATGCAACGCTGCATCTTCAAAGCGTTTCTCCATTTCAAGATCCATTTTGCCAGCATTTGAGTCTAACCTCTTTAGCTCCTCATCAGGTTTTTCAATTAACTCAGGTGTTACCAAAAGCGTCTTTATTCCAGTAGATGGTAAGCGCTTTTCAAAAATCATAAGGCTTCTTTCAACAGCACTTACCAAGCCTCTTGCCCCAGTTTTCTCCTGGGATGCTGTCTCGGCTAATTTTTCAAGGCTTTTATCTTCAAACTGGATATCAATATCATATGCCCTAAAATCCCTTTTTTTGCTAAGTATAATAGGGTTATTTGGATTTGTTAAAATTTCGACAAAATCCTCTTTTTTTAACTCATCAAGTACAGCAATTACCGGAAGACGGCCAACAAACTCTGATTCAAACCCAAATTCAATTAGATCCTGGGCCCTAACCTCTCTAACTATATCCGCTTCTGTCCCGGAGGAATGTATATCCGCCTCAAATCCTATTCCCTGCGATTGAATGCGCTTCTTAATAATATCTGCAATCCCATCAAAGGATCCACTCATAATGAAAAGTATATTCTTTGTATTTACTACCTGCTTTTCCCTTTTGCCTGTTCTCCGGTAATGTTCAATGGCCTGTATTTGAGATATCGCATCATGG
The DNA here is from genome assembly GCA_964393665.1 of uncultured Desulfobacteraceae bacterium. GTDB lineage: Bacteria > Desulfobacterota > DSM-4660 > Desulfatiglandales > B25-G16 > M55B121. The sequence goes on from CAYMVB010000051.1 coordinate 5,949, forward strand.
GGGACCTTTAGATCCACATCGGTTTCCTCCATAGGCTTCAAAAGGGCCCTCTGTACTCCTGTTCTGGATACATCATGGCCAATAATATTTTGACTGGAGGCAATCTTATCTATCTCATCAATGTAAATAATACCATTTTCGGCAAGTTTAATGTCTTCATTTGCCTCATAAACAAGGTCCCTCACAAGGTCTTCAACATCGCCCCCGACATAACCGGTCTCGCTAAATTTAGTTGCATCACCTTTAATAAATGGAACACCTATCTTCTGAGCAATTAATTTAATCAAATAGGTCTTTCCAACCCCGGTAGGGCCTATGAGTAGAACATTATTCTTAATCATGCCTACGGAGAAGGTATTTTTATTGTTAGATCTTTTTTTTAATGATTTAATACGGTTAAAATGAGTACAAATTTTTGTGGACAGTATCCCCTTTGCCTGGTCTTGCTTGACTACATATCCATCGAGGTAGGAATTTAACTCCTCGGGCTTCATATCAAAAGAGGGGCCATCCTCTTTATCATTCTTCTTATTCTTCCCAGTTGTCTTCTCTTGATCTCCCTGAGGGTATAACAAGGGAGATACAATCTTTATCCTGTCACCGTATTTTTTGGATAAATAATCGCTCAACTCCCTTTCAAGTTCCTTTTGGCTAGGAATTTTCTGTTCCTCTTCTTTTTTTATCACATCTTCAGATTCCATTATAAAAACTCCATACATTCGTCATTTAATTATATGCTATAGTTGTCTGATTGACTGATCACTCATGGTCACTCAGGACATAAACTTCCATTTCTTTAATCAATGATAGGTAAATCTTATATAAAAAGGTAGCCATAAAAAAAACTTTTGCAACCTTTTATACCCTTTTATTAATTTCCTCAGGCTCTATTGGTCTCACTAGTAAAAATTAAAAGGGTATCTGGCATGTGATGAATAACGACCCATTTTTTTCCACACTATCCATAGATACACCCACCCTTTTCCCTTTTTTTAGATGCTCTAAAAACCTTACTTTTTCATCGTAGTTATATTTATGAGCACTGCTTATTGCACTATATATGTTGCCTGTATAAAAACCAAGCTCTAGAAAACTGATAATGCCGCCTATCCCATAAAGATCATTATCAAAGGCCTCATAAGCGGCAAAAATCATCGCCCCATTTAAGATAAAGGATAGTAATGC
>CAYMVB010000052.1:0-5505 GCA_964393665.1 uncultured Desulfobacteraceae bacterium
AATTCAGGCCATAATATGTCCATAAATCTCTTGTTATCCCACGTAAAGTCGAATCCAATTGGATCTTCATCCATTGATTTTCCAAGCAGTATCAAATTACCAGTCTCAGTACGAAAGTATAATCCTGACGGCAAAATTGTAAGGGGTAAGGGCCCCTCCGGCTTTACCGCCGTATTTAATGTAAAAATTTGGCGCTTGACTGGTGCAACCGGTAAATCCACCTTGGCTGTTTTAGCAACCTTAGATGCCCACGCACCCGCACAATTAATGACGATTTTGGCACTGAGAGCCTTGCCTGAAATCAACTGTACACCGGTAACCTCATTTCCAGCAATTGTAATCTCTACAACCTCATCCTTTAAAAATTCCGCTCCGAGAACCCTGGCCTTGGCTCTATAAGCCATAAGTACGGAGTATGCGTCAAGGTGGCCGTCATCAGGGCCAAATGTTCCACCAACACAATCAGCAGGATCGTAAAGGGGATACCGCTCTTTTATCTGGTTCGGGAACCACCATTCAATTTTACAGCCTAAGCTTTTTTGAAGCTCAAATGCCTCTTCGGCAATTTTCCTGCTCAGATTGTCTATCATAAAGAGGTTTCCTTCCCGGCGATAACTTATGTTAGGCTTTTCATCGTTAACGGACATCTCTTCTTCAAATCGTTCTAAAACCTCAAAGGCATACTGTGATATTTGGATATTTTCTTTGAGACTGAATTGAATCCGAATGTTTGCCATTGATAAGGTACTTGATGCCTGAGCATAGGTTGGGTCCATCTCGATAACGCCTATCTTAAGTTTATTGTCAGAATTGATGAGATTATAGGCGGTGGATGCACCCATAATTCCACCGCCAATTATAATCACATCATAAAGATCATTATTCATAACCATAAAAACCTCCTCTATAACAATTATGTAGCCCCTGATGTGCTTTAACGTATGAAAAAATATCCAACATGTTTCAGGGCCTTATTCAAAGATATCCTTTCATGTTTAATGTCTATAGTAAAAAGCCGGTTTTATAAGGATCGTCATCGGAGGCAACAAAATTTTGAAATCCAGTTATATTGGCACTACCTGTAATTTCAGGAATAATGGTCGTCAATTTTCCAACCAGTGTTTCTTTTACGATAGTTCCCTGTAACTTAGTCCCTAAAATGCTCCGATAGGTATAAACAGTGCCTAATGCCAATTTATTTCGGGCATGCAAATAAGCCATCTTAGCGCATGTGCCTGTTCCGCATGGTGAACGATCTATTTGCCCGGCGCCAAATACAACTACATTTCGAGGAGGGCTGACTTCATGGTAGAATTCAACCAGCGCAACCTTGATTTTTTCTCCACTAATCGGATTTACTATTTTTTCTTCTGAATTTAACCTTTCTCTAATCTTGAGGCCAAGTTCCTTAATTCGTTTTAGATGGGGTAACGTGATTTTAAGACCACAATCATCAGCTTTAACAAGGGCAAAATAATTGCCACCATATGCAACCGTAATCGGTAACTGCTTAAATTCATCAATGCTTATCTTCAATGAGGCGCATACAAATGAAGGTACATTGCGTATCGTTACTTCCATTGCCCTGCTATTTTTTAATTTTGCCCGAGCCATAATAATTCCTGCCGGGGTGTCTAAAAAAACAGTTTTTTCACTATCCTTTTTAGATAGAGGGATGATGCCTGTTTCTAAAATTACAGTAACCACACCTATGCTGCCGTGACCGCACATATCAAGATAGCCGCCACTATCCATAAATAGTACCCCGATATCAGCCTTTGAAGAGGTTGGCGCAGTAATAACTGCCCCAAACATATCCTGATGTCCCCGTGGTTCAAACATAAGCATACGCCTGATATAGTCCCTATTTTTTACAAACCATGCCTTTTTATCCGCCATATTCAGGCCCGGAATAGGACCAATTCCCCCCGTTATTACCCTTGTTGGTTCTCCAAGAGTATGGGTATCAACAGTATTGATTAGGCAACTAAATTGCATAAAAACCCCAGGGTATTTTCTTGAAAAACCTTTCAGTGGTTTAGGATTTTTGTTGGCTAAATCTCGACAAAGATAATAAGCTACTGAGATCTTCTTTTCTACTCTGCCGGCACAGTTGGGCCTTCCCTGTTATCATAGAAGCCCAGCTTACGCTATAGCCATGTAACGTATTACCCGCTAACGCAGTCCGAAAATTAAATTGGGAAGCCATAGCGTTATTGGAGGAAAAAACAGAATTACCAGCATCACAACAAACTGAATAGCTATAAATGGTAGAATGGAGTTGTATATATCGCCCATACTTACCTCTGGGGGGGCAACACCCTTCATATAAAATAGTGTAAATCCAAAGGGAGGCGTCAGATAATCCATCTGCTCCTCTACCATGAAAAGAATTCCGAACCATACCGGATCATAGCCGAGCTCAATTACTATCGGCAGTAAAACAGGGATGGTGATCATCATTTCTGTTATCTCATCTAAAAAAAACCCGAGAACAATCATGATAGCTAGTGCAATAAGAAAAAAATGAACAGGTTCTAACCCTGCACCAATTACCGCATTTGTTATCAGGTCTGCACCCCCTGTTCGGAAAAAGATGCTGGTAAAGCAGGAGGCGCCAAAGAGAATCCACATAATCATGCCATTAACCGCCATGGTTCGATAACTCGCCTCTTTAAGCATTTGCCAGTTGAGGCGGCGGTTTACTGCGGCACTGACCAAAGCGCCAGCAGCACCCACAGCTGCAGCCTCGGTAGGGGAGGCGATTCCTAGGAAAATCGATCCTAGAACGGCAATAATAAGAAGAACGGGCAAAATTAATCCCTTGGCTAAGAAAATTTTCTCCTTAAAGGAAACCCTTTCATCGGGGCGCAGAGCAGGAGCAAGGTTTGGCTGAAAGTAGCACCTTACGCCTATATAGATCAAAAAAAGGGAAGAAAGCATCAGCCCGGGGATTATCCCTGCAGCAAAGAGCCTTCCAATAGATACCCTGGCTATCATGCCATAGATAATAAGCGATATACTGGGGGGGATAAGAATCCCCAACGCACCTCCAGCCAGGATAGGGCCTATGGATATACTTTTACTATAACCATGTTTAAGCATGATGGGCAGGGCAATAATGCCCATAGTTACAACCCCGGTAGTGGTCACCCCGGACATGGCAGCAATTACAGTGCAAATTAGCACTGTTCCCATTGATAGGCCACCCCTTAGTCCTCCCAGCAATTGATGTATGAAATTGTAAAGGGAATGGGCTACACCACACTTCTCAAGCACGCATGCCATAAAGATAAATAAAGGCATGGCAACCAGAACCATATTGGACATCATACCAAAGGTATTCGTGGCAATAAAAGGAAGACTCATGGGGCCAATAAATATCCAGGCAGCAATAATAGAGCTACTGGCCAGGGCAAAGGCCATAGGGAACCCCGTGACTAAGGCAAATAGGAGTCCACCAACCAGAAATGCTAAAGGAAACCAATCCATCATAGTAACTCCTTTCCCGTAATAGCCATTTTAAGGACCCGTATAAAGTGTGCCAAGCCCTGAGCAAGCATCAAAAAAGCAGCTATAGGTATGGTAATCTTAAGGGGCCATATGGGAGAACCCCAAGGAGAAGGCGAGACTGTCTGCCTTAGCTCCACCGCCCTCCAGGCCGTCATGATCCCATACTTAAGGAGCGCAACAATAAACAAGAAAAAGAGCAAGTAGGTGACTGAGTCAATAATCGCTCTACCTCTCGGTGAGAAACGGTCGTAAATAATGTCTACCCTGATATGCTCATTGTGAAGAAGTACATAGGCCCCGGCAAGTACCGAGTAGGCACCGAAAAAGTGAACGGTTAACTCGTGAGCCCAGATGGTAGGAGAGCTAAACACATATCTAAGCATTACTTCTAAAAACAGTACGGCAGTCATAAAAAAGATCAACATACTCACCAGCTTTCCGCTCAAATCGCTGACCTTGTCTATTACGCCCAAGAAAAGTCTCATTCTTTACCTCCTTGTTCGTGAGCAATTAAAATCAACTTCTATGAAGACCTCCCTGCTTATGCGGGAAGGTCTTCATTGGGCTGGATTACCAGTTATTACCAGTATCCCTTCTCAGCTGCCCACCGTCCTACTATCTTAAAAATCTCAGCAAAAGCAGCATCGTCTGTATACTTTTTTGGTACAACAACCTTAGCCGTTGAAGCCAATTTTCTAGCATCCTCCTCTGACCACTCTATTATTTCGATCCCTTCCTTCTCCACGAATTTCCATGCCTTATCAATTGCAAGTTCTGCCTCGAAGGCGTTTCTCGCGCTTCCAACCTCAACGGCTGCTTCCACTATAGCCTTGAGGTCATCAGGAAGCGCTTTCCACACATCCATATTCACAATAAGGGCATCAGCAGCCGGTCCTACCACTGTTGGGAATTTTACCCAGTATTTGGTGACCTCATGGAATCCCATTGAAACCATGTCGGCTGAATGCGAAAAGGTTATGGCGTCCACAGCACCGGTGGCAAGATTCGTGTAAATTTCATCGCCTGGGGTCCATATTGTCCCTGCTCCCAGGTGAGCCAACTGCAGAGCTATTAGTTCAGAAGACCTGAACTTTTTCCCTTTGATGTCTGCTATACCACGTATTGGTGTTTTTGATATCATGAGGTTATCTAATGTCCAGTAGAGATTCCCCACGAGGTACACGCCATGCTTAGCATATTCCTCTCTCAATATCTTCATAATTTTTCCATCCTCGTAGGACTCATAGAGGTAACGCAACTCTGCAATCGTCCTTGGAGCGGCAAAGCAATCACCATGCATGAAAGCAACAGGGAGTTCCCCCGGGAAATATCCAGGCCATATAAACGTCGCCTTCATCACACCCATGGATACGGCATTTAGCTGCTCCGCAACAGGAACTATCGCTCCAGGAGCGCTTGGAGTCATAACTAAGCGCCCATTAGACATTCTCTCAACATACTTAGATATATAGCCTATCGTGTCCCAGGTTATCCCTGAAGGCAACCAGGATGACGGCTGCCATTTTTGCACCTTAGGAGTTTCAGATTGTACGGGCAGGGTAAAAACAACTACCATGAGCCCGCTTATCAGTAAAACCATCAAGCCCCGAATAAAAATCCGTCTTTTTTTCATTTCCTACTCCTTGCTAAAAATGTTCCTCTTGATAAAGATACTAGCCCTTCGACACTGATTTCCCTGACACAGCATCACCTCCTTTTTTGTATTTCTTTTGGACAAACTCTTGCTCAGACTAATTAATTTTAGATCTAACCAGCGCTCTATGTAAACCTTGCATCTTACCCTCTGCTTAATACTAGTTCTATTTTCTAGTATTATCGTGTACCCGTTATCCCTCACATAAAGCCCCGAAATTCCTCTCTTACAAGTGCTGTGTGAACATATTGAATCATTGTGGTAAAATCAAATACGGGAAGATTGAATTCCACTTGTATAGCATGAGCATATGGTGGAAGGTCACTACATTCCAACAA
>CAYMVB010000053.1:0-4866 GCA_964393665.1 uncultured Desulfobacteraceae bacterium
GACAGAGGAGGGGATATCCTTGGGGGAGTGGAATGCCCCTGAGATAAAGATGCCTGGCCTGGATGTTTCCACCGGGCGGAAGGAGGTGGTTTGGGCAAATGAGTTATGCGTAAGCTCTATGCCTAATTTATGGCCCATTTCAATCGTATGTTGAGGTATCTCCAATCCCACAGATAGGACTACAAGGTCAAATTGTTCATCTACTGCCTCATGTGACTCATTTGTATATGTTATTTCCAGATCATCTGTAAAGGGCACCTCTTCAACAGATGCTATTCTGGATCTGATAAATCGGATATTACTGTCTATAGCTCTGTTGTAATATCTATCGAAGTCCTTGCCGTATGCCCTCATATCAATATAAAATATTGCACAGTCCAGCCCTTTATGACTGTGTTCTCTGGCAATTAATGCCTCTTTAATAGCGTACATACAACATACAGAGGAACAGTAACTATGATCGCAATGATTGAGATCCCTTGAGCCAACACATTGTATCCATGCAATCTTCTTTGGCTCTTTTTTGTCTGAGGGGCGCAAGAGGTTTCCCTCATAAGGCCCGGAGGAACATAAAATCCTTTCGAATTCCATTGCTGTAATCACATTAGGGTGTTTGGCGTACTTATACTGGGTGTATTTTGAAGGATTAAATGTGTCAGCCCCTGGTGAAAGCAGTATTGCGCCTACATCAATATCCAGGTAGGCATCAGTCATGTTATGGTCTATGGCCTGTGCCTTACATGCCTCTACACACTGGAAACATTCAGCACATACACCACAGTTAAGACAACGAGAGGCTTCCCTGCGAGCCGCCTCCTCGTCCATAGATACATTGACCTCATTAAAATTTTTTATTCTCTCTGAAACATCGATTTCAGGCACCTCAGCCCTATTTATTTTTGGCTCATTTATATCAATTGGGTTATAGGAACGCTCAACGTCCTTGTCATAATCATCCTTGGGCACCTCCTTGCCCTGTATATAGGCCGCAATAGATAAAGCCGCCTTTTTCCCCTGCGCAATTGCCTCGATAACGGTCTGAGGCCCGGTTACTACATCCCCGCCTGCAAAGATTCCATCTCTCGCTGTTTGGAGGGTATCCGTATTGACAGAGATTAATCCGTTTTCTGTAAATTTAAGATTGTTTCCAGTAGCAAAAGACCCATCCACACTTTGCCCTATTGCTGCGATAATATGATCGGCAGCCATGGAAAACTCCGAGCCTTCTATGGGGATAGGCCTTCTTCTGCCTGTGCTGTCTGGCTCACCAAGGGTATTTTTGATACACTCCATGCCTATAAGTAGCCCATTATCACCGATGATTGCCTTTGGACTTACAAGGGTATGAAGAATCACGCCTTCATCTAATGAGCTTTTTATCTCTAATGGGTCTGCAGGCATCTCGTCTTTGCTTCTTCTGTACACGATGTGAACCTCGTCTGCTCCAAGGCGGATGGACATCCTTGCGGCATCAACGGCTGCATTGCCTCCACCAAATACCAGCACCTTACCCTTTAACTCTTGTATCCTGCCTAAATTTACCTCCTTTAACCACGGTGCACACTGGTGAAAATTTTTATATTCATCCTCTCCGGGTATAGTAAGGCTCATACCCCTGTGGGCCCCTGTTGCTATGTAAACTGCCTTATAGCCCTCATCAAAGAGACTATCCAGGGTTCTATCTTTCCCGATAGGGGCGTCTGTTTTTATCTCTACGCCATACCTTTTTATGTTTTCAATCTCAGTTTTTAAAATACCCCTGGGGAGTCTGTACTCAGGAATACCAACTGCAAGCATCCCTCCAGGCGTATGAAGGGCCTCAAAAATGGTGGGCTTATAGCCGTCGATAGCTAAGAAATAGGCAGCTGAAAGGCCGCTTGGCCCTGAGCCTATAATGGCAATCCTTTCTTCCCTGGGCGTTATATCCGGAAGGGGTATGGAGAGAATATCAACCTTGTCCGCGGCAAATCTTTTAAGCTCCTTAATGGATACGGGCTGATCTACCTCAGCCCTCCTGCATACGTTTTCACAGAATCTTACACAGACCCTGCCCAAAACGCCAGGCAGGGGCATATCTTCCATTATTATCTCAACGGCCTCCCTATATTTTCCTTCCCTGACCATTGCTACATAGCCTTGTACATTTATATGGGCAGGGCAGGCGATGTTGCAGGGAGGGCGGTCTTTTTTCTCGATGGCAAATGAAAGAGGTACGCCCTGGGGGTATGGGATATATGTTGCCTTCCTTGTTATCAATCCTTCATTAAACTCATCCGGGACATTTACAGGGCATGCGTTGGCACAGTCCTGACAGCCTGTGCATTTGTCAGGGTCTATATACCGTGCATGCTGGAGTATTCTGACGTGAAAATCTCCCTTTTCCCCACTGATTGTATCTATTTCTGAAAGGGTTAGTATCTCTATATTAAGGTGCCGGCCGACCTCGACCAGTTTAGGTGATATAATTCACATGGTGCAGTCATTTGTAGGGAATGTCTTGTCAAGTTTGGCCATCATTCCCCCGATGACTGACTCCTTTTCCATTAAATACACATAGTAACCTGAATTCGCCAGATCGAGTGCGGCCTGCATACCAGCAATACCACCACCTACGACAAGGACAGAGCCGACCATTTTCTCAGACATTATTAACCTCTTAGGTATTAATAGTTGTGTTTTTTAAATTTAACGCACCAGAGCTTATTCAGTGTGTATAGTTCCCAAACTCATTTGCACTGACTATGCTATAATCTTATAAGAATGACTTTTTTTAAATCAATGAAACGGCAAGGGGTATTTATCTTTTTTCCAGTAGTTTTTTAGCCTCTTCATTCATTTCAGGCAGGGGAGGTAGTCCTGCCTTAGCGCGTTTTTTATTATCAAAGTCATCTATGATATAGATTTTGCCCTGATCTTTAAGGAGTTTTTCCTGGGTACTTACACCTATAGGTGTGTGTTTGGCGGAAGTTGCCATATTTTTAAGATGATTAATTATATCCGTCACCTTAATTCCCATAGGGCAATTTTCCTGGCAGGTATAGCAATCAGAACATAGCCAAATCATATCGCCCCCGATTAACTCATCTTTCAAGCCAAATGTAAGCATACGCATAATACGAAGGGGGTCATATTCATTATTTGCCCTGTGTACCGGGCAGCCGGATGTACAGGTTCTACACGCAAGGCATGCACAAAAGTCCCCTGTAATTTCAGATGAATCAAGTTCTTCAATAAAATCAGGGTCATAGTCTTGGGATACGATTTTATTCATTTTACCCTTCTATGAAGTTTCAGATGTTTATATCTCTAATCTTGCTGTCAAATCTTTTGTATTTACCGAATTAAGGTTCAGCCCAAGCTCTTTTCGATCTAAACCCATTGCAAGGCCCATAATTTGAGGCAGGTATAGTACAGGGATATTTAATTCTAAACCAAATGTGGCCTCTATACCTTTTTGATTAGAGTCAAACATGAGATCACAAAATGGGCAGACCAGGTTCATTATATCGGCACCTGCCTCTTTTACATATTTTAATTTTTCCCCTGCCACATCCAGGGCTACCGCCTCATCTGAAAGAAGAACAGGCCCGCCGCAACAGTCCTTTTTCCGTCTGTACTGTATAGTTACCGCACCTACTGCCTCGAGGATCTCCTCGAGGGTTTTAGGATCCTGCGGGTCATCAAAGCCCTCATATATGTAAGACGGTTTAAGATAATGGCAACCATAGTGGGTAGCCACCTTTAATCCCTTTAAGTCGCGCGTAACAGAATTTTTGATTTTCTCCAGGCCTATATCCTCTATAAGTATCCTTGCAAAATGCCTAACCCTTGCAGTTCCTTTATAAGTCCTTCCCAGTTTTGAGAGTTCATGGTTAACCGTATCCCGTAACTCCCTGTCCCTGTTTAAATGGTATGCTGTTTTGGTGAGCATGGAAGTACATGCGCTGCAAAGGGAGCATATTTCCAGGTTTTTTTCCTCTGCAAGCGCAAGATTTCTTGCAGCAAGGAGGATGGCCCCCATCTCATCTGTTGCTTCAAGGGGGAAACCGCAGCATGAAAATTCATCAATGTCAATAAATTCCATGCCAAGCTGAGATGCAACAGCCCTTGCAGATAATTCATAATTTCTCGAACGCGCAGGTATGGTGCAACCTAAAAATAAGCTGTATTTCATATTGTTTCCCTTAATGAGAATAACTAACAATGACGATAGTATAGCTATAATGTGACTATTTTTTTGAGGAGAGTATATTTTTGTGTACATATCATGTCAAGGTTTTATTTGAGTTTCAGTTACGTAATATTTCATTATTATTTAAGGCCCAGAGGGAAAGTTAGGTGTATAAAGCCAGGGATCAGGGGTCAGGGGTCAGATGTCAGAGATGGGTGATGTGTTGTGAGTGGGTTAGCCATGGGGCTCAGGGCAAATCCAGGTTAATGCACTTAATGTTTAATTTTTAGTGTTTAATGTTTAATGTTCAATGTTCAAGGTTCAAGGTTCAAGGTTCAAGGTTCAAGGTTTAATGATAATTGCTGGGGCCTCAGGGTACATCTCTTTTCTCTGCCGCAAACGGACTCCATCATTGCCATGGGGTGCAGATAACAGTAAGTTTTTATTGATATATATTCCATATTGGAATATTATCAAATTTTATATAGGAATTATACGTCATGTCATTTAAACTCGAGCCAGATTGTGTCCTTCTTGGGATACTCATGAATAAACCAAAGCACGGCTATGAGATGGAGATGTACCTGTCATCTAAGATGGACCAATTTTGGCATCTTAGTATGAGTCAAATATACGCCCTGTTAAAGAGAATTGAGAAAGCCGGCCTTGCTGTATCAAGCGAGCAAAAACATGGC
>CAYMVB010000054.1:0-2079 GCA_964393665.1 uncultured Desulfobacteraceae bacterium
TCACCAAGCATAAAGAGAATGGGGCATGTAATCATTGGTACATACTTTGCGTGGCGACCATCTCTTGCATCTATAAAAGGACCTGTAGGGATTTCTGGAGTTCTTTTTTCCACAATCTCGACAAATTTATTCAAAACATTCTCATCGTACTTATACCAGAGCCCTTTTGCAGACACAGGGTTCGATGGCACGAAGGTTTTGCCAGTTTCCGCCATATGACTTAAATTATGAACCGCCTTCTTAACCTTGTCATTAACGGTTTTATATGGGAGGCCCATTAACACCATTCGCTCTACTTCATCAGGATAGTTGGCAGCCAGCGACAGAGAAATCGTTGTCCCAAAAGAGAGGCCAACCAAGTTAATCTTTTCAACATTTTCCTTGGCCTGAATAAAATCTGCAACTGCCTTCATGTCTTTTCCACAATTATCTGCACTGACCTCTAACCCGTTTGTTTTCGTACTCTTTCCATAGCTTCTGTGGTCCACGGCATAGGTGACAAATCCCTTGGAAACAAGGTAATCCATAAGGTTATAGCCTTTTACAGGCAGGTTATAAACCGTGGATCCACTTTTTACCCACGGGATAAGAAGAACAACTTTTGTCGGTTTATATTGGTAAGGAGCCTTTCTTACAACATAAATATCAGGTCCATCCGGGCTTTTCACCATATACTCAGTTTGTACAGGTTTAGGTGCCTTACAGACATCTAAACCTGCACAGCCATGAAAAAATGAAATAGATAAAATGACTAATCCAACAATTATTAATGTCCTTTTCATCTTTCTACCCCCTATTTTAAATATGTAGTTTTTGCCTTTTAAGTTAAAAATCTGATCCATTATATTGCATAGGTTGCGGGAATATTTTTTTTCTAAATAAGGAAGAAACCCAATAATTTCTTAATACCGGGTATCCTCCTTAGTGCCCATAAAGAATAAGAGAAAATAATTAAAGACGGGGAAGTTTTAAAAAGATTAAATTGTTATTCACCAAGGGCTTCTGAAACTGTAACTACTTGAGCACCCCATGAAGGCCAGAGTTTATCAAATAAAAAATTACACATATCATCGCTGGGTCCACCAATACCATCTTTAAGGGCAATCATTTTATAGTCCCAATCATTGGCCCCTACTATAGTTCCATTTACGCACGCGTGGCATGATACACCTGTAACGATCACTGTGTCTACACCCAATGCATCTAATAAAGGTTTTAAATTGGTATTATGAAAGCTGTTGAATCTTTTTTTGATAACCTCGAGCTGCCCTTCTCCTGGCTCCAAACCCTCGAAAGGTTTGGCCCCCCACGTATGTTCGATAAAAAAATCACCAAATTTTGTCTTTGCATTATAAATAAATCCCCGTTTTGGCACATCAGGCATGCCTGGGAGGTAATCAATCCAGATACGGATTACGGGGATGCCCTTCTTTTCAGCAAGTTTAATTGCCGTTGCAATGTTTTCGAAGGTTCCATGCTCCTTTGCGTATTTCCAGACACCAAGTTTATTTAAGACACCTTTTTCATGACACACATCGTTGGCAACATCGATCACTAATAAGGCTGGCTTTCCAAGGTCGACTTTTTTTGCCTCAGCCCCAAAGACCACGCCAACAAATAATAGAGAAATCAAAATTATGCCAATGGCAATAAAATTAGTTTTTTTCATCTTCTCCCCCATTTATTAATGTAGTCGAATTGAATAGGAAATAAATACTTATGCATTAAAAACTTCCCGTCTTTAACTGTATTGAGTTTATCGTAAGGAATATCTGCTCTAATGCATCACTTCCCTTCTATGCAATAAAACTAGGGTAAATATTTGTTCGCCTATCGTTAAATCAAGCTATGTGTTTTATTCCGTAATAATCAACTCGGCGTATAGAAAAATATAGATAAGTGCTTAAAACCTATTTAAAACTGCCATTGTATGTGAAGCAAAGCACAAGGCAAGCTACTTGTCAAGACAAAAAATCCGGGAAACTCTTTAAGCCCAAAGTTAAAAAATTTAATAAGGAAGAGAAACAATAAAAAAATTGACATTAAAGTCAAAAAATTGACACATATGAGGTTATAAAT
>CAYMVB010000055.1:0-14035 GCA_964393665.1 uncultured Desulfobacteraceae bacterium
TTTTATATATCCAATTTTTATACGCACCATTGCCTTTGCAAGCATAGAGCTCCATTCCGGTTGCAGGTTCGATCACCACACCAATAGTTGGTTCGCCAAAACGGGTTAAGCCTACCATAGTTACAAATTCGCCATTTGCCTTTATAAAATCCTTTGTACCGTCAAGAGGATCAATCATCCAAACCCATTCATATCCTCTGGTTTGCCATGATTCAGGGTCTTCCTCTGTAAGTATGGCGTGGTCTCCAAATTCATTTCTAATTATTTTTATTATAGCCGTATTTGCTGCCATATCAGCAGCAGTTACAGGATCATCTTTGGCCTTTTCTTTAATGTCTATATCATTGCCTAATTTGTATTTTTCATAAATTTCACTTATTTTTACTGCGCCAGCCCTTGCTGCTTTTCTTGCGGTGTTGAGCAGATGCTCCAAATCTTCTTTCATAGAAACCCTTTTTTTAAATTGGCAAAATATCTTTTTATATTTATAAAAACACAACCCAATATTTTGATATTCTTGCACACTAAACCCAAAAACAGCTTTATACAATAGATTTATACATAAATCATTGACAAATATTTCAGATAAGGGTAGAAAATTCTCATGCCATAAGATAATCCTATGCCGAAGTGGTGGAATTGGTAGACGCGCTAGGTTCAGGGCTTAGTAGGTGTATGCCTGTGCGGGTTCAAGTCCCGCCTTCGGCACTCAAACTAGATAAGGGTTAGCAGGTTTTTGCTAACCCTATTTTTTTATTTTATTGCTGCTTGGTCAATGGTTTGGTCAATACTTTTTAAAAACATTTCCATTTGATTTACACCTTTTTGTGTGTCCTCAAGGTCAATTTTATTATATCGGTCAAACATCTCCCTGGTTGCATGACCTGTAATGTTCATAATTACTGATTCAGCAACTCCGGCTTTTCTCATATTAGTGTTAAAGGTATGTCTAAGATCATGAAAAACAAACCCGTTTTTTATAAACCTGCCATATATAATGCCCGCTTTTTTACATGTTTCCTTTAATCCGTTTCGTATATCCTTTACAGGTTTACCCTTATAAAGAAATACGTATTTGCTATGGATCGCCTGAGGGATAGAATTTAAAACCTCATGAAGTTTATTACATATTGGGATATTCCTCTTTTCTTTATCCTTAGTGTCTGCTGCCTCAAGCTGAATAATACCCCTTTTTAAATCGACCTTATCCCATGTTAGGTTTAAAACCTCTGCTTGTCTCATACCTGTAAAATATGCAGTAGAAAGAATTCCTTTTAAATGCCTGGGTGAATGTTCTAATAAGCCACTAAATTCTTTTGGGGTTAATATCCTATCCCTGGCGTTAGAATTCTTTTTTAGTAACTTTTTCACAACCCTAAACGTTTTTAGCGTATTGCCACTTATCATATCATCATCAAACGCTTTGTGTATCATGGTTTTTGCTGTACCTATTTCCTGGTCAATGGTGGCATCGCTAAGGCCCTGTTTTTGTCTTTTTGTCTGGTAGTTCTTAAGATCAGAAGACTTAACGTCCCTGATAATCATATCACCAAAAACAGTATTAAATTTTTTGAGGCAGAGCTGTAAAAGCCAATAAGATGACAAAGCCTTTACTGTCTCAAGATTTAAATACCATGCACTTAATTCTTTAAATGTCATCTTTGAGTCCTGTTTAATATCAAATATACGATTTTCACGTTTTTGGCTTCGTCTCTTACCTTCTGCGTCCCGGGCCTCCTCAATTGAAAATCCAACAACCTCTCTCTTTTGTTTGCCTGCGATATAATAGCTAACCCAGTATTTAACCTTTTCCTTTTGCTTTTTCAGTTTGTCAAGGTCAGCGCCACAAATGCAGATTTTATTCCTTAAAGATTGTTTTCTGTGACAATATGGACACTCTAGTAATATTGACATGATATTTCCCCTCCTTTAGTTTTAAACCTTTATTTATTATTACAATATCATCAGCTACCTTAAAAAGGCAACCGGGGGAGTAGCGCACCTGAGAGTTAATTTCAGGTAACGGCTTCGGGCTGGGAAATGTTATTCGGCAAATTTGCCGGATTAGATTCTGGCCATACTTATACTAACATATCCCCAGGCCCCTCCAAAGGCCCAGGGATTAAAGATTACAATTGCTTGTGACACTCATCACAGAAATACATCTTGTCCGGGTCGGCCTCTATGGCTTGTGATGTGATAAGGTCCTCTTCAAGAGCATTATTCCATTCCTCATCTGTAGCACACTCTTGACATAGTATGACCTTATCGCCAGTTCCCCTATCGGCCCAGATACCTCTTACATCATCCATGTTTACGATCCCCATCTTTTCTCACCTCCTTTCTTTTTTGGGTTCACTCTTTCTCAGCCACAACCTCATACACTTCATAAATCCGATATTCTATTCGCTGTCCATACATATCGGTTCTGTATGCCTCAATAAAGCTATCGATAAAAGTTTTTTGTTGATACTGCGCCTGGTTTTTTTGTGCGTCAAGAAAGCTCTGGCTTTGATACAATATATTTCTCATTCCCTTACCCCCTTAAATTCAAGGATTTGCCAATTATCCCACACCTGGCCATCATCATCAATAAAAACCGGCTGGCCATAACTGCTTGCTGAGCTTTCCGTTGTAAGTTTCCCGCTTACCTCTTTTTGGCCGTCCAATGTCATAACGATTGCTCTGACTTTTCCTTCCATAATACACCTCCAAAAAAAATGCCCGGGGGTCTCTCGGCCACAAGTAGCCGCCCTGGACGTTGCCGCACCAGGCCCCCGAGCAAGTTTATTTTTACTTGTGGTTTAGAGATAAAACATTTTCGTATATGTTATTTAAAATGTCAAGTAGAAAATAGCCACTTGTGAGGCCGTAGAATGCCCCACAATCGCTTTTATATTATTAGCCTATGCCTTACTATGGGGTTTTTAAAACTGAATTTTAGAATTACATGACGTAATGTAATTTCAATCTCTGTATAGACGTTCATACAAAATATTCTGTCGCCAAGATAGATTTATAGACCGGTCTATAATTTAGAATGTTAGTACGTACTAACAATTCATTTTACGTTACGTAGCGTATTTTTCATTTGTGAAGACGTCTACACAATTCTTACTACGCAGTAAGGTTTCATAAATTAGAATGTCACAACGTTGTGACAATTCAAAGTGCTGTTCCGAACAGCAATTGACAGATTTAGTGACCGATCACTAATTGAGAATGTTAGCACAAGCTAACAATTCAGATTTAGTCTACGTAGACGAATTTCAATTGTGTTTACGCAAGCACAATTCTCATTACGTAATGAGATTTAAAAATGTTGCAACGTAGCAACAAAGCATTAGTAGAAATCAGGGATAAGAAATACTATGCTGATGTTCTCGGCTATGAGACTTTCGAGGAATATTGCAAGGAGAGATGGGATTTTCAATGGAATTATGCTTATAAACAAATTGCAGCCGCTCAAGCAATAGAGAATCTCAAAACCTGTACAATTGTACAACCTCTCACTGAATCCCAAGCCCGCCCCCTCACCAAACTTGAACCTGAACAAAAAAAGAGGCAAGCCCTGAGAAAAACTCGCCTCTTTCAGGAGTCCGCAGGAGTTATGAAGGGCCGCTTTTATGCTACGCCAACATATGCGCTCCCCGCTCGCTGTCACCAGTAGAGCACCCTGCGACTATGCGTTACTTTATTCTGCCATAAGCAAAAATAGTAACTACTGTATTCGAGCTACTATCAACTGTTAATGCTTCGCCTGTAGTCATAACTATACCGCTAGGAAAATCCCATTGCAGGCTTGTATTGGCCGCCATGGCTATCGGCCCTATTAGAGCCGTCTTGACGGCCCCGGCGTTCTCATCGGAGCCGATAGTAATACTTTGAGCACCAGCACCATTGTTAATTGTTATATGATCTATCACTATCTGCGAGCCTGCAACTGCCGCCTTTAACTGCTCACAACCTGAGATATCGGCACTTGTGCCATTGGCTATCCAGCCAAAAGTACCCGGCTGAGGATTATTTATATCAAATGCTGCCATATTTCACCTCCTTATATTGCAGTAGGGATAGCTTCTTGAGCATATCTTGGCGTCAATATTGCTATAGCACCCACCAGGCCGCTATCTGCACCATTGTCTAATGCTAAGGTCAACCAAGGCTGGCCGTCTGTGATAGCTGCTGCGTCAATCTCTGCAATAAGGCACCTTGTTGTTAGAGTAGCCACCGTAAGGCTTAGGCTTGCACTTGTAGCCCAATCTGTATAAACATCCGCATTGGCCGCACCTTGAGCCGCTCCGCCCCACCTATAAGCAAAGGTTTCGCCTGTAGTTTCAACACCATCCGAGGCCCCGCTTGAAATAGTCAAGACAAACGGCCCGGCACCTCCCACTGTCCCAAACGTCAAGATGAACATTGCACTGTGATAATTTTCCATATTTATGCTGTCCGCTGTAAAACCTCCAACAAAATCGTCTGATGTGCCTAAGCCAACAACTTTATATTTTTCTGAAAGATACATTATTTTCTCCTCTATTTTTTAACCGAGGCCCGAAGGCCCCGGAGTATTATTATTTTTATCTCGCCTCTAGTGTTATAAAAGGCGAAAGTGTATCACCACCACCAAAAGGCGTTAAAGGAGCATTCCAGCTTGGCTGGCCATCAACTCTGTAAACGAATCTAAAGCAGTTTTCCCACATGTTTCCATGAGGTCTGGACTATATCATCACCTGTGTAAGGTGTCGGGCGCTAATTCCGGTTATTAAGAAAACTTCACCTCTCCACAAGATGTTGTCATCTCTATTTCTCCGGTAGTCTCTGCACCTTCCAAGAATGTATTCTTGGCTTGGCTCAGGATTGGCATATCCAAAAAAGGACTTAGCGTTCCCTGAATTCACCCGATTTTTCAAAATGGTTTTCACCATTAAGCCGCCATTTTTAGCTGATAATCATCAGCTGCGTTAACGGATTCGTCATACAAGAAATTGACGTGAATACTCATATCAGAACTTATTCCACCTTTGTCGGCAAGGATATATTGTGACATATCTGCAAAAAGAATGTCACCTAAATCACCTAAAGGTGAAGCCTGCTCAATGGCAATAACCGGCCTGCCAAAAAGTGTAGCATACGGCTGGACACTAAGGTTACCACTTGGCATATAAACAGGGCCACCACCAGCACCAACCGCCAAGCTCATTGCATACAGTTGAGGTTCTATGCTCTGATTTATATACCATGCTGCGTTCTTTCTATTTCTTGCAGGCATCCTGGCATACATATCAAGCAGATTTTCGGTCACAACCGTATCCGGGTCTTGTCCTACTTGAGCATCAACCGTAACTAGTGCGCCACTGTTCATTATACCGAGCGGCTGTCCTGCACCTGTACCATTGATAATACCATCATCAACCTTAAAACCAATTTCGTCCTCAAAACCTTGCCGTACCACTTTTTCAAGTACCGCCGCATCGCTCAGGAGCTCATCGGTTGCATAACAAAGGCCTATGAGCTTATGCAAATTTAGCTCCATTTGCCTAAATTTAGGTTGGCTTGCCACCTTTAAAGCACCCTCAGCCTTCCAGTAGGATTGAATCCCGCCCCACCTTGAGCCATCTGCTCGGCTGGTTTCGTCAACTGCAGGGAGCTTTATTGAATTTGCATTTCCGCTTATCTGGAAGTGATTGCATTTGCTACTTAAAATATTGGTTTCATATAAGCCTTTTAGCAAGCTATAATTGAAATCGCTTTGGACTAAAAATCCACCCTCGCTGGCTGTGGTTTCATTTAAGCCAGTTTGATTTCTAATTTGATAAAGTCTTTGGTCAACTGGCTGGCCAGGTTTGGAGGCATTTGCAACTGCTTGCAGTTCCTCACCCAGGGATAAAAAAGGCCCGCTCGTTGAGCGAGCAGTAAAACCACTCAAACCAGTTACGCTTGCCAATGGCTTTGCTTGCCACTCCCTAATTTGTTGATCTATACCGTCCAAAATGTCATTTTCCGTCATATTTGGATTTCTATTTTCTCTGGCTAGTCTTGCCAGAAGGTCGCTTTTAGCCTGCTGTAGTGCGTCTACAACTTCGACCGGGTTTTTTTGTTTACTCATTTTTTTACCTCATCGTTAAAGTTATTGTTCACCGACAAGGCCCTCAGCGTCACGCTGAGCTAGCTCCGTTTTTCGCCTCTGGCCTAACAGCGTCCCGCTGCTTCGGAAGAAATCCACTATGAGCATCTCGCACATAGTTTTTTTCTTTACTTCCTTGGCTTCCGTTCCTGAGTCGCTCAGGTCAGGCTCCGGTTTTTGTATAATGCCACCTATTGGCATTATTATAATATACTGTAAGTTAAACTATAAGTCAATAAAAAATTCTTTACTTAGCACAAATGGTATGCCTTTCCTGCCTTCAGTTTTCCATTTATTGAGTAAATAGTCTTTATGCTGCTTCCAGGCATCCCTTATCTCCTGGCCCCTATCAAAAAACCTACTTGTGCGCAGCCCCCAGCCAGACGTGTCTCTATCAGGCCAGCCGTCAAAAAAGAATTTTTCAATTGAGGGTTCGAGAGATATTCCTTTAAAGATATGTTTTCTTTTTTGTCTATTTGTTGACATCTTTGCCTCCTTTTTTTTGTTTGAGGTAGGTTAGGATCGCATCCTTATTTTTCTCCCAAAACTCCTGGCCCTTCCCCCCACTCCAGGGGCTACCTCCGGTTATATGAGGATCAAGATATGGTGTTATACCAAAATGCCAGCGTACATAACTTTCTATGCTGGTATTAGTGCTTTGTGAAATTCGCTTGATTTTTGCTCTATTTGTAGGCATTTTTACTCCTTTTTTTACCTTCCAGCTGGCCTGCCTGGCCCCTGGTTAAGTGGTTCAATGTCCAAATTTAATTGCTTCAAAGCCTGCAACCATTGAGAACGAGCATCACGCTCCACCGTTAATAGTGGATGAGGTTTTGGTATTTTAAACCTATCAGGCACAAGCATGCCATATTGTTCTATACTGGCCCGGGCGGCTTCTGCTCGGTCATAGGCCTCTAATCCAGTTTGCAGGATCGCAAGGCCGCCGCTATCGCTTATGCTGTATTCTTCTATTAATTTTTGCTTGAGCTTTTTGGCTTTGTATGATAATTTCAACATAAATGTGCTCCATTTTTTGTAAGAGAAACCTTTATTTCTTGAACGTTGATGTACCACCTCGGTTAATTTGACTAAACGCCAGTATGAATAGAGGGGCATATCCCCTTTACTGCAAATTTTGACTTACCTGTTTTGCTTTTGCTGCCTCTGCAAATAGTTCCCCGATAATTCTTTCAAGCTCTTGGAGTCTTGGCATATCTCTGTTAGTAAGCAACACAGCTATAGTTTGAGCCAGGTTCGTACAAACTCTGGCACATAACTCATCTACTGGCCCCATGCTCTCGATATCTCTATTTATCTCTGTCTTTACCTTATCCTTAAGTTCGTCATTTGTTTGCATATAATTTCTCTCTTTGTATTATTCTTTTTTTTCTTTTCAATGCCAGCATTGCCTTTGCTTTGCGCCGCTCCGAAAATTTTGGAATCCGCCGGAGTTTTGCCTGATGACCGTCACCTTCTTCCGCCGCCCGCCTCTTTAGAAACTTAATGGCAGAATCAATGTTACCATTTAAAACCTTAACCGTTATCATTGCACTTCTCCTAAATCCTATTTGACTAGTTAAATCTCAATGTAACGCTCTATATAAAATATCCCACCGTCCCACCCTCCTCTACTAGGGGGCAACCAAAATAGAGGCACTAAAAAGTAAATATTTATTTTCTCTTTCTTTCACAAGCCTGCCTATAGTAGTTGTGAGTAAAACCTCTAATATATAGTATAGATGTATATATTATTATAGGGTAGGTAGTATATTTTACATCTACCCTATCAACTCTATCTACTCTATCAACCCTGTAGCTACAGGGTAGGCCAGCAAACCTACAACCAGTGTGAAGGGTAGATAGAATAGCCCCCCCCAGGAAACGCCTTTGCAACCCTATAGATTCCATTGCCAAACCCATGGTTCTTGAGGCCCTTTTTTGCTTGCGTTTATGCCTAATGTCTTCTTTGCTATTTTAAGTGCAAATACAGAAATGCCAACCTTTTCACCTTCAGCATAAATGTCCTTTGCCAGCCAATCTTGTGTATCTTTAAAGAGATTTACTAAAAATTCCTCAGCCCTGTTTGCCTGGCTTGCATCGCTCTGCTCTGCATCACTTATCACAATTTTGTCTCCCATCTTAACAATAGTAAGCTCCGGGGCATTGCCAGATACATTGCTCTTGGCCTGCTTTAATGTTCGTACAAAACCACTTTTACGTTCTACGGATAGTACAACCCTAACCGCCGCAGTAATAGCGGTTGTGCCTGCACTTTTGTCTAAGAGGTCGCCTGCATTACCTTTTTTGAAGTGATGAATATATACAAGTGCCGCCCTGTGCTCATCACAAACAATACTATTTAATGCCTGCATAGGTATCCGCATACGGCTTTCATTATCATCTAATGCAGTAGCCCCCCGCAATGAGTCTACAAAAACCGCTAATAATGGTTGATCTAATGTTTGAAAAAATTCTCGTATTTCTGCAATATCCGCTGTTGACATTAAATTGAAGCGGAAGCCTTTATCGCTTTTACGAGCTACGAGGAAGCGTTCGCTAGTTAGCCCTATTTCCTTCATCTTGGTTATTGTATCAGCTACAAAGCCCTCACAAGCCAGCCAGATAATAAGCCCTTCAGGGTATGTCTCAAGGGCTTCTTTAGCTATCTGTAAACAAATGCTAGTTTTGCCTACACCTTCCCTGCCATTAAGCATGCATGGCAGGCCAGCAGGTAAATGCTTGCGCCAAAACCAGGTTGTTTCCCCACCAAACTCTTGCTCAAGCTCATTAAATGACATACCAACCGCCTTTTTGTGTTGTATCTCTTGTCCTCTTACCTTCTTAATTTGATCTAAAAGCCATTTTTCCTTGCTGTTTCCCTTTTCTAGATATTTTTGCCCTATAGGGTATGCCTCAAATATTCCAATTATGGTTGTATCAGAGGCATTGGCTTTCACCAGGGCATTAAGGACGCTCATAATAGCTTCCGAGCGTTTGCCATTACTCTCACCTTGCTCTATAAGTCGCTTAATAGGATAAGGCAAATTAAGCCCCTCAAGGCCATTTTTAGCACCCTCTGAGCCCTCTATAGGTTCAGCTGTAGCATCTTGTATAGCTAACTTTAAAAGCCACCCAGGTGCAGGCGCAATATCAACATCATGTCTAACAGCGTATTCCTTTTGGGTAGCAGGATGAATTGATCCAGGTGCCACAATTTGGCCACCGAGGCCCCGGATATCAAAAACTGATTTTACCTTTTTAGTTACAGGATCAATTTCTCCACCCGGGTCTTTAAATGACCTATTGCCATAAACATTTCCATCGATAGGGTATTCATAAATATAATGAGGTTTGCCGCTGCCTGTCATGTGTACACGTGTGACAGGTAGCTCAAATTTTTTCTCATCTAACCAGGAATTAAACTTTTCGATATCATCAACATCTATAACAAGTATTCCGTTTGCAGGCCCACAAGGGATGCCAGCGTTTTTGCCATTTCTAAACTCATTTTTGTTGAATGGCCGCTTACTTTCGCACCATCGTTGCCAATCTTTTTCAATGGGGCGTTTACCTATAAGAGGTATAAGTCCCCATCCGGTTTGTTTATGTAATTGTTCAAATTCTTCTATCTTAGACAATTTTGTTGCCCCCTAACCTCTCCTCAATTTAAATTATCTGCGTATTCAATAACATCTTTCGAGTCAAACTTAGGTCTTGACCCCATAGGCTTTTTTACTTTAATAGGGCAAGTGCCATTGCTCATCTTTTTATATAGAGTCCAAACACTCACCCCTAAGTAATTGGCAGTCCTCTCGCAACTCCAAAACCTTGCATCTAAGGGTTCTTTTGACTTATCCATTATGCCTCTAAGAGTTTTAAAAAATCAGGCCCTAATGCCTTTTGCCAGGTAGTAAGCTGGCGATCCGTAAGCTGGCGTTTGCCCCTGACAACCAGGCTAACTGCGCTTTCATGTTCACCTATGGCCCGGGCGAATTCAAACTGCGAGCCATAATGCTCAACTATCCTGCCTTTTAGTTTTTTGTTCATATAACCCTCCATTCTTTGTTAAACCTTACATCCAATGTAAATTATATTCCAAAAAAAATATTTAAAAAATGCTCTCTATATAAGCCCAAAGGGCATTAATCTCAATTGTATAAGTACAAAAATTTTGAGGTCTGTACTTTTTAACTCGCTTAAGCATTGAAAAAGAGTCATTGTAATCGGCTTCATAAAAGATATAGGCATCCTTATCATCATAACTTATTAGTAAAAGGTTGCTACGTCTTTGCTTTGCTACCTCAATAAGGTTTTTAACTAGTTCATTCGTTGCTACATGAGCTGGCAGGCGACCCCTGACAGCTAAGCAGATACATATCTCAAAAACATTGTTACGATCATATAACCTCGGCGACCCGGGGCCTGTACTTTCCCGAGCAGGTTTAACCAGCCTTTTTTCTGCTATGTCTAAAATCTGCCTGGTTGTTACACCCTTTAGCCGCTTTACAATTTCCGTTGCTGAATATACAGTTTCCATTGCTCTCTCTCCATTTAATGTACAAGATAACACCGAATGTAATTTATGTCAAGAAAAAAAATAAATTTTTTTACTTTTTTATTTACAGTAAAACTTACACTGTTTGGTCAATACTTGGTCAATAAATCCTATAAAATACCCCCCTGTTTTGCTTATTTTGTATGCCTTTGTATGTGTTTGTATATTTAACATAACAATATGAAATGATTAATAAAAATAATTAGTATTTCTTTGTATGTGTTTGTATATGTTTAGCTCAAAATTAGGTTCAGGGCTTAGTAGGTGTATACCTGTGCGGGTTCAAGTCCCGCCTTCGGCACCAGATAAAATAAGAGGAGTTAGCCTCATGAGCTAACTCCTTTTTTTCGGAGCTCAAAGAATTTTGCCGAATCAATTATGGATAAAAATGAAGCTCTTGAAGGTTATATTCACATATAATAAACACAGGAAATATTTGAGTTCATTAAAGGCCTTCTAAAACCTGCCTAACCTTGTTGGAGATATTACTGATTCTGAATGGTTTTTGTATAAACCCATTACATCCATTTTCCATTATCTCCTTTGCCTGCCCATCAATGCTGTATCCACTTGAAAGAAGAACCTTTACGTCATTTTTTATACTTCTGAGTTCCTTGTAAGTTTCCCGGCCACCCATATCCGGCATTATCATGTCAAGAATAACCATGGCAATATCATCCTTATTTGCACGGTAGATTTGGATTGCCTCTTTGCCACTTCCCGCTGTTAAAACCTGGTATCCCAGTGCACTAAGCATATCTTTTCCAATATCAATTACAATATCTTCATCGTCAACGAGGAGGATTGTTTCATTTCCTTTTTGTATTTTATCCTTATCTTTTGTTAGTGAATTATCCTTTTGGTGCATTTCAGCTACTGGTAGGAATATTGCAAATGTAGATCCTTTGCCCTTGCTACTTTTAACATCTATAACCCCACCATGATTTTTAATTATACCATAGGCGGAGGCAAGGCCTAAGCCTGTGCCCCTTCCCATTTGCCTTGTTGTAAAGAACGGCTCAAAGATTTTCCCTATGGTAGCCTTATCCATACCTATTCCATTGTCTGATATTGATATCTTAACGTAGTTTCCTGACTTTAAACCGTAGGTCTTTGCATCATCTCTCGTGAGCTTAACATTCTTGGTTTCAAGATAAAGTTTTGGACCTTCCTTGCTGCCTTCTATTTCATCGCTGCTATTACAAGACATTGCCTGCCAAGCGTTTACGTAAATATTGAATAATACCTGTTCAAGTTGCCCATGGTCTACCTTAATAGCCCAGATATCCTTTTGGAATTTTTTATAGATCTTGATTTCTTTTTTTGTCCTTCCAAACAGGGAAGATGTTTTATCTATAAACTTGTTTATATCAACAGGCCGGGGCTCATATTTACCTTCCCGTGCAAAACCCAGGAGCTGCCTGGTGAGGTCAGCCCCACTTTCAACAGACTGCTCAATAGTCCGTAATCTTTTATAATAGGGATTGTCTGGGTCAATTCCCATAAGCATCAAAGAGGCATTGCCCTGTATTGCCATAAGGATGTTGTTAAAGTCATGGGCAACTCCACCTGCCAGTGTTCCGACAGCCTCCATCTTCTGGGCCTGAAAAAGCTGTTCCTGCAAATTCTTCATTTGTCGTTGAGTCTTAATTTTTTCGGTGATATCTCTTCCTGATCCATAAACGAATGACTCCTCGCCTTTCTTTTTAATAAGTGTGCTGATGTGTTCTATGTAGAATTGTTTGTTATTCTTTGACAAGTACGTTGATACACCCTTATATGATCCCCTGTTCTTTATTTTTTTTAGGTAGTCATCGTGAAAAGCCTTGCGAAAATCGGGCAACATAAATTCACTTATACTTCTACCAATAAGTTCATCCGTTGCATAACCAAGAGATTCTGCTGCTGCCCTGTTGACCGTTATGAAATGTCCCTCGAGATCATGGGTATAAATAAAATCGTTTATATTGTCAAAAAGATTACGGTATTTTTCTTCACTTTGTTCTAAAGACCTTTTCGCATGGCTTTCGTTTTTTAACTCCTTTCTTAATTCCTCATAAAGCTGTGCATTTTTTATAGCAATACCGATCTGGCTTGAGATAGTTTCCATTAAAAGCTGATCATCTTCCGTGTAGGCATTTAATTTCATTGATTCAAGATTTATTACTCCTATAACCTTTTGATCCATATAAATTGGAACACAAAGTTCAGAGAGGGTTTTTGGCCTTTTTGATATATAGCGGTGGTCCTTTTTTACATTATCCACCCTGATGCTTTGACCGGTTTGAGCTGCTGTGCCAGTGATGCCTTTACCCATTTTTATATGCTCAGTGTTGTTAACCCCAGTTTTTTTATGAGCAGAAGAAGTCTCTTCTTCATCGAAAAAGGCAAGAGGTTTAAGAGTTTTACTCTGTTCTTCAATTAAGAGGAATGACCCGTAATTATATCCGAATATTTCTTTGAGAACATGAACCATCTTATGGGCTAATTTTTTGGGTGTTTGAAGTGAATGCACCTGTCGGCAGACGATATGCAAGGCAGCATTTTCTTTGATAAGTCTTTTTAAAAAATCGGGTTCTTTTTCTTTAGAGATTAGAGACTCTATTTTATCTATGTACTCCCGAAGCTCTTTAACATCATCCATTTGGCCTTTTTTCCTTTATTTGGTAAATAATTTATGTGGCTATATGAAAAAGGATTTTTAGTTTTTATATTTAGTAAGTTTTTGTAGTTACTTCATAAAAAATTATAAGAGACAGCCTTATTCATGTCAAGCATGATTATCTTGATATAGAGATACATTATTTATATCCATAGGCATTTTAGATTTTTATTAGAAAGATGGTGAGTAGTTACTGATCGTAGTTATGGATCTTTACCGTTGCATGTTATTTACACGAAATGGTATAAAAATTTTCATCTCAGAAAGGTATCGTAGCATGAAGGGCATTTCATCTTTGCCTTGAAATGCACCCGTTTAATACAAAAGTAAAGCAAAGATAATCAGTTAGGCCTTCAAGCACCGTTAATACTAATATCGACGAATTGTCCCAATACCATTAAATTTCTAATTCACTGTGGAGGAAATACCTTGAAAAAAAGGATACTTATAACACTGTTTTTCTTGGTTTTAATAGGCGTAAGCATATTTGTATATCTTGGACAGCGTCATGTTAAGGAAAGAGAATTGTATTACTCAGGCACTATTGAGGCGGATCATGCTGAATTGTCCTTTCAGTTAAATGGTAAGGTTATCGATATTCTTGTAGACGAGGGGGAGAAAGTTAGAAAAAATCAACTTCTGGCTATTTTAGACGAGTCTGAATATAGGGCATTATATGAAAATGCAATGG